>JANNNM010000327.1:0-7217 GCA_031398535.1 Betaproteobacteria bacterium
GGAAGCAGGCTGGCGACCGCATTGGTGATGATGTTGCCGCTGCAGGGCGACCTGGAAACACGCCTGCCGGGGACCGGAAGACGGCAAACTCCCCAATTCAATTGTCATGAATGTGTCCAATGGGCGGCAAGGTAGTATGACAATGGGAAATTGAGAATGTTTAAAATCAAATAGATAGGACATATTGTTCACATGGCATGTGCATAAAACTCCTGCGTACTATGCCGTTCGTCGCCTGATCGATAAATGTGGCTTGTAAATGAAAATTTTATGGAGAATAATCGGTGCACAGGGGAGCGCTCCGCCCATTTGACTTCACGGAACTTCGTGCAGGACAGATGGCAACGGGTCAGGCAGAGCGAGCCATTAACCAGATCCATCGACCAAGGTCCGGAGGCCGGTGATGCGGGGCGCAAATAACATGTCAAACGAAATGGCACCGCGGTCTCGCGGGTGGCGTAACCAGGCGATCGCAGTGGTCGCACTTGCAGCCGCGCTATGCGCCGGCTGGGCCCAGGCAGCGCTGACCGAGGTCTATCGCTTCTATCACCTCGACGCCGGCCGCCACTTCTACACGGCCAGTGCGGCGGAACGCGACAAGGTGCTGAACTCCTTTCCGCGCTTTGCCTACGAAGGTGTTGCGTTCTTCGCCTATCCCACGCAGGACCCGGGCACGATCCCGGTCCATCGGTTCTATCACTCGGGCAACGGCAGCCACGTCTACACCGCGTCGGAAGCGGAGAAGACGTCGATCCTGACCAACTTCCCCGTCTACTCGTATGAAGGGGTGGCCTTCTACGCCGAAGCCAGCGCCGCCAGTGGCGCAATGCCGCTCTATCGCCTGTACAACTCGAAACTCGGCACCCACTTCTTCACCACCAGCGGCGCCGAAGCCAATACCGCGGTCAGCACCTGGGCATGGTTCGCCAACGAAGGCCCGGTGTTCTTCGTCCGCCCGGGTCCGGGCCAGCCGGGCAGCGGTCTCAACATCGCGCCCACGGCCAGCCTGTCGGTCGCGACCACGCAGGTCAATGTCGGCGAGATGGTGAATCTCGCGGCTACCGCTTCCGATCCTGATGGTACGGTCGCCAAGGTCGATTACTTCGCCGGCGCCAACAAGGTTGGCACGACGACCGCTGCACCGCACACGTTCGCCTATGTCGCCACGGCGGCGGGCAACGTGGTGTTCAGCGCCGTCGCCACGGACAACGCCGGCCTGTCGGGTGCGTCGAACAGCGTGATGGTGTCGGTGTTCCTGCCGGGCGCCGGACCGCCGATCCTGCCGCCGCCCACGGGCAACACGCCGCCTTCCGTTTCGCTGACGACGTCTTCCACGTCGGTTGCCGCAGGCACGCCGGTCACGCTGACCGCCAATGCCACGGATGCCGGCGGCAGCGTGTCGCGCGTCATCTTCTACAACGGCCCGACACAGATCGATGTCGACATGTCCGCGCCGTTCACGACGACGTTCACGCCGTCGGGCGCAGGCACGTTCTCGTTCAGCGCCGTAGCCGTCGACAACCAGAATGCGCAGTCCACGTCCAACACCGTGATGGTCACGGCCACGGCTGGCACGCCTGGCGGCCCCAATACGTCGCCGACGGTGTCGCTTGTCACCTCCACCGGCAACATGTCGGTCGGCGGTACCGCGCTCCTGACGGCCTCGGCCGCGGATGCGGACGGCAGTGTCACCAAGGTCGAGTTCTTCGAGGGCACCTCGCTCATCGGCACCGCCACGACGTCGCCGTTCACCAGCACGTTCTCGCCGATCGCCAAGGGCAACTTCGCCTTCAAGGCGATCGCCACCGACAACAAGGGCGCGAAGACGACGTCCAACACGGTGACCATCTTCGTGGCGTCGACGGGCGGCGGCAACCAGCCGCCGACGGTGTCGCTGGCCGCGTCACCGACCTCGGTCGCGTCTGGTGCAGTTTCGGTGCTGACGGCCACGGCCGCGGACTCCGATGGCACCGTGGCCAAGGTGCTGTTCTTCGATGGCGCCTCGCTGCTGGGGCAGGCCACGACGGCCCCGTTCAAGATCAACTTCACCTCCGGCATCGCCGGTCCGCATTCGATCACGGCCATCGCCTACGACAACAAGGACGCGACCACGACGTCCAACAGCGTCACGGTGACGGTGAGTACCAGCACCAACAAGTCGCCGACCGTCTCGCTTGCCGCGTCGCCGACGACGGTGGCCACCGGTGTCACGTCCACGCTGACCGCCACCGCCGCCGATTCCGACGGCTCGATCTCGAAGGTGGTGTTCTACAACGGCGCGACGATGCTGGGCCAGGTCACGACGGCGCCGTACACCTACGCGTTCTCGTCGGCCACTGCAGGCACCTTCACGCTGACCGCAATCGCGTTCGACAACCTGAATGCGCAGACGACGTCGAGCGGTGTCGTCGTCACGGTCAACACAGGGGGCGGCGGTGCCAACAAGGCGCCCACGGTGTCGCTCGCCGCGTCACCGATGACCGTCACGGTCGGTTCGTCCACGACGTTGACCGCCACGGCGGCCGACTCGGACGGTTCGATCTCGAACGTCGTGTTCATGAATGGCACCACGGTCCTCAGCACGGACGCCACGGCACCGTACTCGTTTGTCTGGACGCCGGCGGCAGCGGGTACGTTCTCGCTGACGGCCGTCGCCACGGACAACCTGGGTGCGAAGACCACGTCGACGGCCATCACGGTCACGGCCAGCACGGCCACGGCCACGTCGGGTCTGCCGCGGATCTCGCTGGCCTTGTCGGCAACGCTGGTAGCGGCACCGGCAACCATCACGCTGACCGGTACCGCCACGGCCACGGCGACGGGTGCCACTGTGACGCGCGTGTCGTTCTACATGAACGGCGCCAAGCTGATCGACGATACGGCGACTCCGTTTACGACCACCGCAACGATCAACAACCCGGGGACCTACACGTTCTACGCCACGGTCACCGATTCGCTGGGCAGCACGGTCAGCACGCTCACGCAGGTGGTTACCGCCGGCGTACCGACGGCGATCAACACCACCAGCGCCGATACCTGGCGCCTGTTGAACCAGGCGACATTCGGTGCGACGCAAGCTGAAGCCGCGCGCGTCAACTCGCTCGGTGTTAGCGGGTGGATCGACGACCAGATTGCGAAGCCGATCTCCGGCTACCCGGATGCCAAGTACAACAAGATCCAGCTCGGTACCAGCCTCGATTGCACCACTACGATGCCTGGCGGTGGCAACTATCCGGGCGACTCGCCGCAGGCCATCTGCAATCGGGACCAGCTGACGCTTGCCGGCATCCAGCGCGACTTCTTCACCAACGCCATCAGCGGCCAGGACCAGTTGCGCCAGCGCGTGGCATGGGCGCTGTCGCAGATCCTGGTGACCTCCGCCAACGAACAGGACCTCTCGTTTGCGCATGTGATGTCGCGCTACCAGAACCTGATGTTCCAGGAAGCGTTCGGCAACTACGAGACCCTGCTGCAGAAGGTCACGTACAACCCGGCGATGGGCAACTACCTTGACGCCGTCAACAACGATCGTCCGAGCGGCACGCGGGTGCCGAACGAGAACTACGCTCGCGAGATCCTGCAGCTGTTCACGATCGGCCTCGATGAGCTGAACGCGAACGGGACCAAGATCCTCGACGCCGGCGGCATGCCCGTCCCGACCTACGACCAGACGGACATCGCCGAATTCGCGAGGGTGTTCACCGGGTACACGTATGCCAATGCCGCGGGCACCGCAGCAACGGGCAAGCAGGGCACTACTACGGCGCGCCGATGGTGCCGTACCCGACCACGAGCACGGCGGGTCACGATCCCAACGCCAAGACGCTGTTGAACGGGGTGACGCTGCCCGCGGGCCAGACAGGCAAGCAGGACATCGACGCAGCCATTCGCAACGCGTTCCTGCACGCCAACACCGGGGTCTTCGTCAGCAAGCAGCTGATCCAGCGCCTGGTGACCGGCAATCCTTCGCCGGCTTACGTGCAGCGCGTCGCCGCCAAGTTCGACAACAACGGATCCGGCGTCCGCGGCGACATGGCCACGGTCGTCAAGGCGATCCTGATGGATTCCGAAGCCCGCGGTGGCGCCAAGACCGCAGCGGACTTCGGCCAGCTGAAGGAGCCGGTACTGATGGTGACGAACATGATCCGCGCGCTGTCAGGCGTGTCCGACGGCAATCGTCTCGAGGGAGCGGTGGCGAATCTCGGCCAGCGCCCGTACTACTCGCCGACGGTGTTCAACTACTTCCCGCCGGATGCGACGATTCCGGGCACGATGGTGCTGGGACCGGAGTTCGCGATCCACACGACGCAGACCGCCGTGAACCGGACCAACCTCGTCTACACGCTGGTGTATGGCGGGTACGCGCCGGACACGACGATCCCGTCGGCAACGGGCACCAGGCTCTTCCTCGCGCAGTTCGAGCCGCTGGCCGACAATGCGGCGGCGATGGTGTCGCAGATCAACAAGGTTCTTGCCGGCGGCCAGTTCCCGGTCGCGCAGGAAGCCACGATCGTGACGGCGGTGAATGCCATCACGCTCTCGGCGACCCCGACGGCACAACAGCGGACGGACCGCGCCAGAATGGCCGTCTACCTGATGGCTTCGTCCTACGACTACCAGGTGCAGCGCTAACATGAATAACAATCGCCGGAAGTTCCTTACCTCCACGAGCGCGCTGACCGCCAGCGCACTTGCCGCCAACCTCGGCTCCTGGGGCGTCGAAAGCGCCAATGCCCAGGCCGCCTCCGGGTACAAGGCCATCGTGTGCGTATTCCTGTTCGGGGGCAGCGACTCGAACAACATGGTCATCCCGTACACGGATTACGGCGCGTACTCGACGGTACGCACGGCGGCCTCTGCGGTGGGCATCCCGCAGACCAGCCTGCTGCAGTTCACGCCACCCAGTGCGGGCAAAATCTACGGCTTCCACCCGAGCATGTCGTCGGTGGCGCCGGTGTTCGCGGCAGGCAAGATGGCCGTGATCGCCAACTCGGGGACGCTGATCGCGCCGATCACCAAGGCGGATTACAGCGCGCGCATCAACCGGCCCCCGAACCTGTTCTCGCATTCGGACCAGACGGATTCCTGGCAGGGCCTGGTGTTCGGCTCCCCGTCGCGCTCCGGCTGGGGCGGCCGTATGTCGGATCGCCTGATTGCAGCCAATACCGGCCAGCTCGTGCCCAGCGCGATCTCGATCACCGGTTCGCAGGTCTTCGTCAACGGCAATCTCACTGCGCCGCTGGTCGTGCCGCAAAATGGTACGGTCAACATCTCGGGCGTGGGCAATGCGGGTGGTGCCGGCTACGCCGCGCTGCAAGCCATGCTGAAGAGCGCCGACCCCACGAGCACCGTCGTCTCGCGTGCGGCCGGCATCCTCGACAGCGCGCTGCTGGCCAATTCCACGGCCAACCCGCTGCTGAACGCCACGTCGCCGAACATCACCACGGCGTTCACCGTCGGCGGCAACCTGCTCAACACCGGCATCGCGCAGCAGTTGCGGCAGGTGGCGCGTCTCATCGACGGTCGCGCCGCCACGGGTGTCAAGCGCCAGTTCTTCTTCGTCGGCGTGGGCGGCTACGACACGCACTCGAACACCGTCACCAACCAGACCAACCTCTTCAACCAGCTGTTCCCGGCGATGAAGGCGTTCTACGACTACACGAATCTTGCCGGCGTCGCCAACGATGTGACCCAGGTGACGATGTCCGATTTCAACCGGACGTTCATCGGCAATGCCAACCAGGGTGTGGACCACGCCTGGGGTGGACACCAGATCGTGATGGGCGGCGGCGTCAAGGGCGGCGACATGTACGGTTCGTTCACCGATCTCGCCGTGCGGGGCAACCAGGACGCGGGCAGCAACGGCTCGTGGATCCCCGGCATCTCGGTGGATCAGGTCGGCGCCACGCTGGGCAAGTGGCTGGGCATGCCCGGTAGCGATCTCGCCCAGGTCTTTCCGAACCTCGCGAACTTCACCACCAAGGATCTGGGCTTCATGGCGTAACTCGCCGCGCCCCGCGCGCGACGTCGATCCTCCCGCCGGACCGCCTGCATGCACTGCAGCCGGTCCGGCAGTTTTTTGCCCTCGTGGTTCGTCAATGTGGCAGCGTTGCATGCCGCGCCAGCAGCGCGGTGGCATGGGCATGCAGCAGGTCCGGCACCACCGGCTTCGGCAGCAGCGTCAGTCCCGCCGCGCGGGCCAGCGCATCGGCCTCGGCGGTGGTGTCGCCCGAGATCATCAGGCCCGGGATCCATGCTTCCAGCGCGTCGCGCAGCCGGTGCACCGCCTCGACGCCACTGCGGCCGTCAGCGAGCCGCAGGTCCGCGACGATCAGGTCCGGATAGCGGTCGCGCGCGCCGACGCGCGCCAGCAATGTCGGCAGGTCGCTGGCGCCGACCACCTCCGCGCCCCACGTCTCGAAGAGCACCCGCATGGCGTCCAGCGCTGCCGCGTCGTCGTCGATCACGGCCACCACGCTATCCGCCAGTGCGAACGAACCGGGCATGCGCGAAACGCGCAGACAACCGTCGCCGCTCGCTGCGCGACGCGACACCGGTGCCGCCGGTGCGATGACGCGAAAGCGCGAGCCGCGCCCGACGCGCGAGGCGACATTGATCTCGTGCTGCAGCAGCGCGGCCAGACGCCGCACGATGGCAAGTCCGAGGCCCATGCCGCCGTGCGCTGACCGGCCTGCGGACCGCACCTGGTAGAACTCATCGAAGATCTTCGCGCAATCGTCCGGTGCGATGCCGATGCCCGTATCGACAATGTCGATGGCGACGGCATCACCGCGGCGGCGCGCGGTCAGCAGCACGCCGCCGCGTTCCGTGTACCGGATCGCGTTGCAGCAGAGGTTGCGCACGATCCGCTCGAGCAACGCGGGATCGCTGACCACCGCCAGCGGCGTGGGCGCGGCACGCAGCACCAGCGCGCGCAACGCCGCCTGCGGCTGAAGCTCGCGGGTGATACGCGCAAAGAGCGGCGCCAGCGGCACTCGCGTCCACGCGGGTGTGAAGCCGCCCACTTCCAGCCGCGAGAGATCCAGCAGCTGCTCGAACTGGCCTTCCAGCTCGTTGACGGCGCCTTGCACGCTTCGTACCAGCGGCTGCAGCTCGGTGGTGCTGGCACGCGCAGCCAATGCTGCGGTGTAGAGGCCCAGCGCGTGCAGCGGTTGCCTCAGATCGTGGCTGGCCGCGGCCAGCAACTGGCTCTTGCC
>JANNNM010000368.1:0-4022 GCA_031398535.1 Betaproteobacteria bacterium
GAACTGGTGCAACTCGGCTACCAGATCGCCACCCAGGGCCGGCAGGACCTGGGGCTGGCGCCGGACGAGCCCACCGGCTTTGCGATGACGCTGCTGCGGATGCTGGCGTTCCTGCCGACCATCGACAACGCCGCCGCGGTGGTGGCAACCGAGCGTGCCGCCAGCGCGGCGACGCCATCGCGCCGGACGACCGTCGTCGCGCGTCCGCCGCCGCCGCTGCCGCAGGAGATCCAGCCGAACGTTGCGCCGGCGGCCATCGTGCGGCCGGCCGTGGCAGCTGCGGCAACCGCACCGGCGCCCGCCGCGGCCGCTGCGACGCCGCCCGAGCCCCCGCGCGAAACCGTGCCACTGCCGCTCGACCCCGCCGCGTGGCCCGCGTTCGTGGCCGACCTGAAGCTCACGGGCATGGGCGCGCAACTTGCCGCACAAAGTGAATTGAAGACGATCAAGGGTAACGTCATCACGCTGGCGCTGCCCGTCGCGCACAAACACCTGGCCGACCGCATGGTGGCCGACAAATTCAAGGCGGCGCTTGAACGTGCCACCGGTGGCAAACTGCTGCTGGCCTTCGAAGTGGGCGCCGCCGTGGAGCAATCACTGGCCGCGACCGAAAAACGGGAACGCACCGAGGCCCGCGAAAAGGGCGAGGCTGCGTTCCGCGACGAACCCTTTGTCCGTGAACTTCTCTCGCGCTTCGACGGCCAGGTGAAGGCCGACACGATCACGCCGCTGGCGCGCGACCCCGAATCCCCCTGACGGAGCACGACGAGCATGATGAAGAACCAGATTGCCGCGATGATGCAGAAGGCGCAGAAGATGCAGGAGGAACTGGCGGCCACGGAAGTGGAGGGCCAATCCGGCGCCGGTCTCGTCAAGGTCACGATGACCGGCAAGCACGACGTGAAGCGCGTCTCGATCGACCCGTCGCTGCTCGCGGATGACCGCGACATGCTCGAGGATCTCGTCGCCGCCGCGTTCAACGACGCTGTGCGCCGCGTGGAAGCAACTCAGCAGCAGAAGATGGCCGGCCTCACCGGCGGCATGCTGCCGCCCGGCTTCAAGCTGCCGTTCTAGCCGCGCCGCGCGTGAACGACCGGCCCGCCGCCCTGTACGAGCCGTTGTCCAGCCTGGACAGTCTGGCGCGCGCGTTGCGCTGCTTGCCCGGTGTCGGCCCCAAGGCCGCCCAGCGGATGGCGCTGCACCTGATGCAGCACGACCGCGACGGCGCCCGCACGCTGGCCGGCGCGCTGGTGCAGGCGGCCACGGTGATCCGCCACTGCGACCGCTGCAACACGTTCACCGAGGAAGCGACGTGCGCCCTGTGCCGGTCGGCCAAGCGCGACCACGCGCTGCTGTGCGTGGTGGAGACCCCGGCCGACCTGCTGATGGTCGAGCACACGCAGTCCTACACGGGCCTCTATTTCGTGCTGATGGGACGGCTGTCGCCGCTCGACGGCATCGGCCCGAAGGAAATCCGCCTCGACCGCCTGATCAAACGAGCGCAGGACGGCGTGGTCCGCGAGGTGATCCTGGCCACCAACTTCACGAACGAAGGCGAAGCCACCGCGCATTACGTGGGGGAATTGCTGAAGGCGCGCGGCCTTACCGTCAGCCGCTTGGCGCGCGGCGTGCCGGTGGGCGGCGAACTCGAATACGTCGACGCCGGGACGCTGGCGCAGGCGCTGCGCGAGCGCCGTCCGCTCGACGCCTGAACGTCGTGCGGTGACCGCACCATGCGTACAGAAATGCCGCATCGCACAATGACGCCACGCAACGCGCCGCTATAATCAATGTCTGCATCGACCCCGGACCACCGGGGCGCAATGCACCACCACCGCGTCCCCGCGTCACCAGAACGCGCGGAGGGCCGGACCCCGGAGCCCGTGCAATCCCGCCGGCTCCGACCATTCGGAGGATTCATGTCGCGCGAACCCAATGCCAAGGCCGTCAAGCCTGCTCCCGCTGCACGTCGCAAATTCCTGACCGCCGCATCCGGTGTCGTCGCCGGCAGCGCCACGCTCGGCTTCCCCATGATCGCGAAGGCGCAGGGACCGATCACCATGCGCTGGCAAAGCACGTGGCCCGCCAAGGACATCTTCCACGAGTTCGCGCTCGACTACGCGAAGAAGGTCAACGACATGACCGGCGGCGATCTCAAGATCGAAGTGCTGCCTGCCGGCGCCGTCGTCCCGGCCTTCGGCCTGCTCGACGCGGTGTCCAAGGGCACGCTCGATGGCGGCCACGGCGTGCTCGTGTATCACTACGGCAAGCAGACCGCGTTGGCGCTGTGGGGCTCCGGCCCGGCGTTCGGCATGGACGCCAACATGCTGCTGTCGTGGCACAAGTACGGCGGTGGCAAGGCCCTGCTCGAAAAGCTGTACAGCTCGGTCAACGCCAACGTCGTGTCGTTCCCCTACGGCCCGATGCCCACGCAGCCGCTTGGCTGGTTCAAGAAGCCCATCACCAAGGCCGACGACTTCAAGGGATTGAAGTACCGGACCGTGGGTATCTCGATTGACGTGTTCACCGCGCTGGGCGCCGCCGTCAACGCGCTGCCCGGCGGTGAAATCGTGCCCGCGATGGATCGCGGCCTGCTCGATGCCGCGGAGTTCAACAATGCGTCGTCGGACCGCCTGCTGGGCTTCCCGGACGTGTCGAAGATCTGCATGCTGCAAAGCTTCCACCAGAACGCCGAGCAGTTCGAGATCATGTTCAACAAGACCAAGTACGACGCGCTGCCGGACAAGATGAAGTCGATCATCGCCAATGCGGTGGACGCGGCCTCGGCCGACATGGCGTGGAAGGCGATCGACCGTTACTCGAAGGACTACGGCGAAATGCAGACGGCGCAGAACATCAAGTTCTACAAGACGCCCGACGCGGTGCTGCAGAAGCAGCTCGAAGCCTACGACACCGCCGCCGCCAAGAAGGCCGCGGAAAATCCGCTGTTCAAGGAAATCGTGGATTCGCAGAAGGCCTTTGCGGCACGCACGGTCAAATGGGAACTCGATACGGTGGTCAACCGCCGCATGGCGTACAACCACTACTTCGCGCCCAAGAAGGCCTGATGCACTGACGTTGCTACGCGCGGTACTCGCCGGAGTCTCCGGCGGGTGCCGCGGTTTTCACCGCACGTGTTCCGCGCGCGGCTCCCGGCAAGTTTCAGTTCTGGCAGGTTGTCCCCATGCAAAATCTGTTGCTCACGATCGACCGGATCTCAACCTGGGTCGGGCAGTGTTTCGCGTGGCTGATCGTGACCCTCACCGCGCTCATCTCGTGGGAAGTGTTTTCACGCTACGTGATGAGCAGTCCGCACGCGTGGTCCTTCGACGTGATGATCATGATGTACGGCACGCTGTTCATGATGGCGGGCGCCTACACGCTGTCGAAGAACGGCCACGTGCGTGGCGACGTGCTCTACGGCTTCTTCCCGCCGCGCCTGCAGGCGGGCCTCGACCTGGTGCTCTACATCGTGTTCTTTATCCCCGGTGTCGTCGCGCTGGTGTGGGCGGGCTGGCGCTATGCGGGGGAATCGTGGGTGATCCGCGAACACTCCAACATCACGGCCGACGGGCCGCCGATCTACCCGTTCAAGATGATCATCCCGCTGGCCGGGATCTTCCTGCTGATCCAGGGCCTGGCCGAGATTGCGCGTTGCGTGATCTGCCTGCGCAACGGCCACTGGCCCAGCCGCGAACGTGACGTCGAGGAAGTCGACGTCGACAAGCTGAAGGAAATGGTGCACGTCAAGGACGCCGATATCGCAGGCCTCGATGCGCTGGTGGTCAAGCAGGAGGGCGCCCGTTGAAGGCGCCGCGCGAGGGGTTCATGCAATGAGAAAGGAAATCTGGTTCGGGCTGTCGATCATGGCGGCCGTCGTGATCGCAGTGTTTGCGCTGATGCCGGCGCCGTCGGCGATGACCAATGGCCACCTCGGCCTGCTGATGCTCGCGCTGATCGTCGTCGCGATCATGCTGGGCTTCCCCACGGCCTTCACGCTGATGGGCATGGGGGTGATCTTT
>JANNNM010000718.1:0-5859 GCA_031398535.1 Betaproteobacteria bacterium
CGGAGCACCACCAGCGGCAACCCGGCGCGGTCGACGACCGCGACGGCGACGGTGTAGCCATCCTTCTGGCAACGCGCCAGCGCCGCGTCCGCAGCCTGGCGCGCGGCGAGGGTCGTCAGTGAGCTGGTGGTGGCCAGCAGCTTCTGGCCGGAGGCGAGCGTCGGGGCGGACAGCATTGCAAGCGCGGCGAGAGCCGCGGCAATGCGGCGCAGGCTTCCGCCGGCGGCGGGGCGCCGCGCGAGGCCTGCCGTCGCCACGGTCAGGCGCCCATTCTTGCCGACTTGACCGCGGCCATCAGCCGGTCCTTTTCACCCAGCACCTTGTTGGCGTAGGCCGTGGTCTCGTCGTCCGCCGAGCCGTTGTAGAGCTGCAGCCCCTCGACCAGGCCGCCGGCGCGGCGGATGTATTCCTTCAGCACCAGCGCGCCGATGCGGATATTGGTATGCGGAGTCAGCGCGGACTCTTCCTCCGGGAGGAACTTGTCCATATGGAACCGCGGGATGACCTGCATCAGGCCGACGGCACCGGCCGGGCTTTCGGCGACCGGGTTGAAATTGGATTCGACCGAGATGACGGCGACCAGCAGCAACGGGTCGAGCCCGAGGCGCTCGGCTTCGCGGAAGGCGTGGCCCAAGTATTCGCGGGTGGCCACCGCCGATACGCGGTACTTCTTGGCGTAGAGGCTGGCCAGCGCCTCGATCTGGTGGTGCCGGTTGAGACGGGGGGCGGGCGGGGCCAGGTGGACCGGCGTCGGCTCGACGTCGACGGGCGCCGACACGGCGGCGATCGCTGTCGAAGGCTGCGCGGGCCGGAACGACGCCGAAGCGGTCAATGCCAGCACGGCAGCGAAGCCGACCAGGATGAAATGGATGGGTCTACATCGACCCGCGTCGCGCCGGCGGGATGCCGGGGGCGCGTCGTGTATGGAAGATAGCGGTGAATACATTGCAAACACTCCTCATGTCGAACCCGGCTTTCCTCCAACCAGGCCGCGTTGCCGCTGCCAGGTAAGTCCGAGTCATGTTGCTTTGCTCTTGACCTGCGCTGTCTCCCCTTGGGTGTCTCGTTGGTGGTGTGGTGTTGTGTTCGTTAAATCAATGGGTTGGAGCTACAAGCCGGCGGCGAGTATACCAGAACCCCCAAACCGGCCTGCTTACCCACCCGTCCGCGCGCCTTCGACGCCAATCGGCTTGCGTTGGCGCGCGCGTTCGTGGGCGCGGAAGCACGGCGCCGTCAGGGCCGCCTTCCCGCGATCCAGGCCAGGTCAGCCGGAGGCCGGGCCAACGCCGATAGGCGCCGGGGCCAGGTTGACGATTCGAGTGAATAACTCGTTGAATTGATTGGGGCTTGTCGCGCCGATCAGCGGATCCGCGTTGGTCGCGAATGCCGTGTCGATCTCCACCCAGTCCTGGGGCAGCAGCCAGGACTGCGCCAGCGGAAACACTTCGCGTTCCTCGCGGCGCATGTGGTTGCGCTCGAAGTCGACGAAGGCTTCCACGGCCGCGGCAAAGGCCGGGTATTCGGTATCCCCGCCCTCGCGGTAGCGCGAGAGCGCCTGCTCCAGCTGGCGGACCATCGTCGACCCCTGGCGGTGTTCCGCCTGCAGCTGGTCCAGCATCGCCTGCGCCGGCGGATGCCGCAGGGTCAGCAGGCGGAAGAGCCACTGGTCTTCCTTCGGGTGATGCAGCCGCTCCGGAAACGTGTCGACGTAATAGATCATCGCGCCCAGCAACTCGAAGTTGGGCCGCATCCGCTGCTCGCGGATGCCACGGACGAGCATCAGCAGCGCATGCAGCATGGCGGCCATCGCCTGATGCTCTTCGCGCATGATGGACAGGGATTTCATGGACCGGCCTCGCGTGCCCGTTGGATGCCTTGATTCTAGGAGCCGCGATGGAAAGGGCCTTGACCCTGGTCAAGCGGGATCACGGTCGCGGCCGGTGGCGACCTTGACGTCGGCTTCGAACAGTTCCTGCAGCTGCGCGGCCGCCTGCGTGGTGGTCTGGACCAGCTGCTGCTCGTCCTGGCGGACGGCATACTGGACGTTGAGCAGCTTGCGGTCGTGGGCGAGGAAGATCTCGACGGCGCGGGCGGCCTGCGCCGGCTCCACGCCGGAGACTACCAGGGCCTGGCGGGCGGTTTCGAGGCTGGACAACACCGTTTCGCGCTCGATCGCCTCGACGTCGAGGTCGCGCAGCCGGAAGTAATGCACCCGGTTGCGGGCCCGGGCGAGAATGGGCAGGTTGGGGAAGTGCTTGCGGACCATTGCCGCGGTTTTGAGCGAGGCCTCGATATCGTCGATGGCCAGCACGAAGAGCTTGGCGTCGCGCGCCTTGGCCGACTCCAGCACCTCGAGCCGGCTGGCGTCGCCGTAATAGACCTTGTTGCCGAAGCGGCGAACGAAATCGACCTGCTGGTAGTTGGCATCGATGGCGGTGAAAGGGATGCCGGCCATCCGCAGGACGCGCGAGACGATCTGCCCGTACCGTCCGTAGCCGGCGATGATCACCGGGTTGCCGGGGCCGTCGATCGTGTCGAATTCGGGGGGCTTGCTGCGTTCCAGCCACTTTTCCAGCAGCCGCTCGTGCAACGCAAAGGAGACCGGCGCCAGCAGCATCGACAGCGTGACCACCAGCACCAGGAACTGCGCGGTCTCGCCCGGCAGGATGCGGGCGGTGGTGGCCGCCGCGAACAGCACGAACGCGAACTCGCCGCCCTGGGCCAGCAGCACGGCGATGCGCTGGGCATCGGCGTTGGCGGTGCCGAAGGCCCGCGCGATGCCATAGAGCAGCGCGCCTTTCAGCGCCAGCAGGCCGAACGCGCACCCCAGCATCAGCAGGGGCTGCGCCGCCAGGATCGTCAGGTTGGCATTCATCCCGACGACCATGAAAAAGAGGCCGAGCAGCAGACCCTTGAACGGCTCGACGTCGGCTTCGAGCTCGTGCCGGAACTCCGAATCGGCTAGCAGCACGCCGGCGAGGAAGGCACCCAGCGCCATCGACAGCCCGATGCTGTCCATCAGCAGTGCCGCGCCGATCACGACCAGCAGCGCGGCGGCGGTGAACACTTCCCGGCCCCCGTAGCGCGCTACCGCCTTCAATGCCGGCCGTACCAGCAGGCGGCTGCCGACGATGACGCCCGCGATCGCGCCCACGCCCTTTACCGCCAGCACCCAGCCACTGGCGGCGCCGCTCTTTTCCGGCGACAGCAGCGGCAACAGCGCGATCAGCGGAATGACGGCCAAATCCTGGAACAGCAGGATCGAGAATGCGCTGCGGCCGGCCGGCGTGGAGAGTTGCTGCCGTTCGCCCAGCCACGCCAGCACGATGGCGGTGGACGACATCGCGAGGCCGAAGCCCACGATCACCGCGGCCTGCCACGCCATGCCGAACGCCGTCGTGATGCCCATGATCGCCGCGGCGGTCAGCAGCACCTGCGCGCTGCCCCAGCCGAACACCGACTGCCGCAGCGCCCACAACCGCAACGGCTCGAGCTCGAGCCCCACCAGGAACAGCAGCAGCACCACGCCCAGCTCCGCGAAGTGCAGCGTTTCCTCGCCGCCGCTGATGAATCCGAGGCCCCACGGCCCGATCAGCGCGCCGGCCGCGAGATAACCGAGCACGGCGCCCAGTTGCAGCCGGCGGAACAGCGGCACGACGATCACGGCGGCAAGCAGGAAGATGGCGGCTTGTTGCAGGAGCACGGTGGTGGATTCCTTGGTAGGCGGATGCTGCAGTGCGTCGGCGTAGCGCCAGTGGATGCTACGCTCTCGGCTTCCTTACCGGCGTGACGTCCGCAATGTCCGAAGCCCCGGAGGCCAATCGCCTCGACCGCCCCGTCGACCCGCATCGCGACCATGTCCTGGGGCCGGACAAGCCTGAACTGACGCTCGTCGAGTACGGCAGCTACGCGTGCCCGTACTGCCGGGCCGCCAACGATGAGATCGCGAAGCTGCGCGATCACTTCGGTGATCGACTCCGTTATGTTTTCCGCCAGCGGCCGATCACCGGCAGCGACATCGCGCGCCGCGCCGCCGACATCGCGGAATCCGCGCCCGATGAACCCACGTTCTGGCAGGCCCACGTCACGCTGATGACGCGCTCGACCACGCTGGCCGAGGCCGACCTCGACGCGGTGTCGGGCCTGATGGGCGACGGTGAAGCGCAGGGCGGCGACCGCGCGTTTGCGCGCGGCCACGACCGCGTGGAGGCGGACATCGCCAGCGCCAAGGCCAGTGGCGTGCGCGTCACGCCGACGTTCTTCATCAACGGCCGCCGCTACGACGGTCCTTGGGACGAGTCGTCGCTGTCCGAGGCGATGCTGGGCTCGCTCGGCCATCGCGTGCATTCGGCCGCGGTGGATTTTGCGAGCTGGGCACCGTCCACGGGCCTGCTGTTGCTGCTGATGTCGATCCTCGCCGTGGTGGTCGTCAACTCGCCGCTGGGGCCGGGCTTCGAGGCCTTCTGGCACGCGCCGCTCGGCCTCGAATTCGCCGACGCGCGGTTCCGCATGTCGCTGCTGCACTGGGTCAACGATGGCCTGCTGACGATCTTCTTCCTGCTGGTGGGGCTGGAGATCAAGCGCGAGTTCACTGTTGGGCGCCTCGCCAATCTCAAGTCGGCGGCATTTCCGATCGCGGCGGCCATCGGCGGCATGGCGGTGCCGGCCGCGTTGTACGCGTTGCTGATTCCTTCCGGCCCCTGGAGCAACGGCTGGGGCGTGCCGATGGCCACCGACACCGCGTTCGCGATCGCGCTGATCGTCATGCTGGGCAAGCGCGTGCCGGTGGAGCTGCGCGTGTTCCTCACTGCCGCGTCGATCGTCGACGACATCGGCGCGATCATCGTCGTCGCCATCTTCTATTCGGGCGACCTGCAGTGGAGCTATCTTGCCGGCGCGGTCGGCATCGTGGGATTGCTGGCCCTGCTGAATCGCTGGGGCGTATATCGCGCGATGCCCTATGCGTTGCTGGGTCTCGCGTTGTGGGCCTGCGTGCACGCGGGCGGGTTGCATGCGACGCTGGCGGGCGTGCTGCTGGCGCTCTTCATTCCGACGCGGCCGCCGCCCAATCTCAACGCGCTGATGGCGCAGGCGAATGCGGTACTGACGTCCGAGAGCGCGCACGGCCACGAGGTGCTGCGGCACGGGCCCTCAGCCACGGCGCTGCGCGCGCTCGATGCGATCCATGACCGGCTGGAGTCGCCGGCGGACCGCATGCTGCGCGCCATCGAACCGTGGTCGAGCTACGTCGTGCTGCCGATCTTCGCGCTGGCCAATGCCGGCGTCGCGCTGTCGCTCGGGATGTTCGGCGGGCGCGAGGCGTTGGTGGCCGCCATCGCGGCGGGGTTGGTGATCGGCAAGCCGATCGGCTTCGTCGTGGTGCCCGCACTAGCCGTGTGGGCAGGCGTCGCCATCAAGCCGGCGGCCTATTCGTGGCGGCAGCTGCTCGGCGCCGGCGCGCTGGCGGGCATCGGATTCACGATGTCGCTCTTCATCGCCGGGCAGGCCTTCGCGGTGGCGGATGACTTTGCCGCCGCGAAGATCGCAGTGTTCTGCGCGTCGATCCTGGCGGCGTGCATCGGCGTGGCGCTGTTGTGGCGGCCGTTGGTTTCGGCGCCGGTCGAAGTTGCCGTGGACGCCGCCGTCGCCGCGGGCCACAGCGAGCTGAAGCCGGACGCAGGCACCACCACGCGCTAGGTGGCGGCCAACGCCTTCGCCATCGTGGCCTGCGTGCGCGCCTCGGCGACCTGGCATTCGGGGCCGGCGAACTTGGCGGCGATGGCATCGAGCAGTACGCGCGTGCGCGCCGGCATCAGGCGGCGTCCGGGGAACACCGCCCACGCATCGATCGACGGGCAG
>JANNNM010000497.1:0-1772 GCA_031398535.1 Betaproteobacteria bacterium
AGCAAGACCGAGGTCTTCACGCGCTTCTCGACCGTCGCCGGATCCAAGGGCTCCAAGGACACGCCGCGTGACGTGCGCGGCTTCGCGGTCAAGTTCTACACCGACGAAGGCAACTGGGACCTGGTCGGCAACAACATGCCGGTGTTCTTCATCCAGGACGCGATCAAGTTTCCCGATCTCGTGCACTCGGTCAAGCCGGAAGCTGACCGCGCATTTCCGCAAGCGGCGTCGGCGCACGACACGTTCTGGGACTTCGTGTCGTTGATGCCCGAGTGCATGCACATGATCATGTGGGCGATGTCGGATCGCGGCCTCCCACGTTCACTGCGGATGATGGAAGGCTTTGGCGTCCATACGTTCCAGCTCGTCAATGCCGAAGGCGACGTGCGCTTCGTCAAGTTCCACTGGCGGCCGCGCCTCGGCATGCAGTCCACGTTGTGGGACGAGGCGGTCAAGATCTCCGGCGCCGATTCCGATTACCACCGACGCGACCTGTGGGAAGCCATCACGACCGGCCATCCGCCGGAATGGGACCTGGGCCTGCAGGTGTTCGACCAGGCGTTCGCGGATGCGCAGCCCTACGACGTGCTCGACGCCACGAAGCTGATCCCGGAAGAGGATGTGCCACTTCTGATCGTCGGGCGCCTGGTGCTCGATCGCTGGCCCGACAATTTCTTCGCCGAGACGGAACAGGTGGCCTTCCTGCCGTCCAACCTGATTCCGGGCATCGACTTCTCCGATGATCCGCTGCTGCAGGGGCGCCTCTTCTCGTATCTCGATACGCAGAAGTCGCGTCTTGGCACCACCAACTTCCACCAGATTCCCGTCAACGCGCCGAAGTGTCCGTTCCAGAACTTCCAGCGCGACGGGATGATGCAGACACAGCTCTTCAAGGGCCGCGCCAATTACGAGCCGAACAGCCTTGCGGACGCCGGCGAAGATGGCGGCCCGCGCGAAAGCCCGCAGGCGGGCTTTGTCACCGCCGGTCATGTCGACGTCGAACAGAATCCGGTGCCGAAGCTGCGCATCCGGGCGGAGCGCTTCGCCGATCACTACAGCCAGGCGCGGATGTTCTATCGGTCGCAGCTGCCGATCGAGCAGGCGCACATTGCTTCAGCATTGGTGTTCGAGCTGTCGAAGGTGGAACTGGACCATGTGCGCACGCGGGTGATGGCCAACCTGCGCAATGTCGACGAGGATCTCGCTGCCCGGGTCGCGGCGGGGCTGGCCATGCCGCTGCCCCCCGCTTCGGTGGCGGCGATGATTCCCGTCGACATGAAGACGTCGCCCAGCCTGTCGATCGTGGCGAAATTGAAGCCGACGCTGGCCGGCCGGAAGGTGGGCATCCTGTTCGCTGAAGGTTCGAGCAAGGCGGACATCGAACGCGTGAAGGCGGATGTCGTCGCGGCAGGCGGTGCCGTGATCTTGATCGCGCCGAAGGTGGGTGGCATCAAGGTGAAGGGCGGAACGCTGAAGGCCGATGGTCAGCTCGCCGGCACGCCGTCGGTGCTGGTGGACGCGATTGCGCTGGTGCTGACCCGCGACGCCGCCGCCATGCTGGCGAAGGAAGGCGCGGCCGTCGACTTCGTCCGCGATGCGTTCGGTCACCTGAAGGCGATCGGTTGCACCGCAGACGCGCAGCCGTTGCTCGATGCTGCGGGTATCGCGCCGGACGAAGGCGTCACCGGCCTCGACCGGAGATTCGTGAAGGCCGCCGCCATGCGGTTCTTCGACCGCGAGCCCAAGGTGCGGACGCTGGCGTAACGGTCGGC
>JANNNM010000510.1:0-3079 GCA_031398535.1 Betaproteobacteria bacterium
GACGGACTGCTCGGAACTCTGCTCCTGTGATTCCCTGCTGGCGGAACAACTGATTTCGTCGAAGGCGCGCTGGAGGCGCTGCTCGAGCGCAACGTCGCGATCACGCTGTATACGCGCGAATGGCCGCAGACCAAGCTGCAACTGATCGAGCCGCACATCTGTGACCCCGGCTACGTCGGCCCGCTGTGGCGCGACTGGGGCTTCGCTCGCGCGGTCTCGCGCGAGATCGGCAAGGCCCGCGTGAATCTCGTGCAATCGCACGAGCGCGTGCTGTGCTGCGACATCTACCGCCAACAGGACTGCATGCACACGAGCTGGCTCGACGAGCGACTGAAATGCTCGCCCGCGGTGCTGCGGATGCGCGTCGCCGCCGACCCATGGCACCGCTACACGCTGTCGATGGAGCGCCTCCTCTTCCGCAGCCCGTGGCTGCGCGCGGTGCTGTGCAACTCGCGCATGGTGCGCGATGACATCAAGGCGCGTTACGGACTCGACGACGAACGGCTGCCGGTCATCTACAACGCGGTCGACGCCGAGGTGTTCTCGCCGTCGCTGCGCGACCAGCGCGAGCGCATCCGCGCCAAGTACCGGATTCCGGACGATGCCGTGGTCTTCCTGCTGGTCGGCTCCGGCTTCACTCGCAAGGGGGTTCCCGCAGCGCTGGAGGCGCTGGCCACGCTGCCTGCCGCCGCCCACCTCGTCGTGATCGGCGACGACCGCCGCCTCGAAGCGACCAAGCATGTGGCGCGCGCGCTCGAGATCCGGTCGCGGGTCACGTTCCTGCCCGCCTCGACGGACGTGATGCCCTTCTATGGCGCGGCCGATGCCTTCGTGCTGCCGGCCCTCTATGATTCATTCCCCGACGCCGCGATGGAGGCGATGGCCTGCGGCCTGCCCGTCTTGACCAGCACGCGCTCCGGCGCGGCCGAGCTGGTCATGGATCACGATGCCGGTTTCGTATGCGACGCGCGTGACGTCACCGCGCTGGCGGGACACCTCACCGCGCTGCTCGACCCGCAGGTCCGCGTGTGCCTCGGCGCGAACGCGCGACAGGCCGTCCTGCCGCTGTCGCCCTCGGCGATGACGCTTAAGCTCGTCCTCCTGTACAAGCAGTTGCTGGAGGCCAGCGTCGCCCACAAGACGGCCGCGCGCGCCGCGGCGGTGGTCCCGGTGGAGGCGCCGCCGCTGCACGGCGAAGACGGCCTCGACTCGGAAACACTGCAGCCCGACGACACGCCGGCGGCGCGCGCCGCGCACCAGCGTCCCCGGCACTGATGCGGCTCGCCATCGTCCGCCAGCGGTACACGCCGTTCGGCGGTGCCGAGCGCTTCGTTGAACGCGCCCTCGATGCGCTCGCGGCGCGCGGCATCGAGATCCTGCTGCTGACGCGGCACTGGCCACCCGGCACCAACGCGAAGGTCACGCCGCAGATTGTCAACCCGGCATACCTCGGCCGCACGATGCGCGATGCCACGTTTGCGCGCGGCGTGTGCGACGCGGTCGCCGCGATGCCCGGCACGCTGGTGCAATCGCACGAGCGGATCGCGTGCTGCGACATCTATCGTTCGGGCGACGGCGTGCACGCAGTGTGGGTGGAGGAGCGGATGCGCGACGCGTCGCCACTGGCGCGAGCAGCGCTGGCCGCGAGTCCGTATCACCGCTACATGCTCGCGGCGGAGCGCCGTCTCTATGCCAGTCCGCGGCTGCAGCGGGTGATCTGCATCTCGCAGATGGTGCAGACCGAGATCCACGAACGCTTCGGCCTCCCGCGCGAGCGCCTCCCAGTGATCTACAACGCGATCGATCCCGCGGTGTTCAATCCCGGATTGCAGCAGCATCGCCAAGACATACGCGCGCGCTGCGGCATCGCGCAGGACGCGGTCGTGTTCCTGCAGGTCGGCTCTGCCTATGCGCGCAAGGGGGTGGGCCGCGCGCTGCAGGCGCTGGCACTGCTGCCGCCGGCGGCGCACCTGCTGGTCGTGGGTCGCGATCGCGCTCCGGGGCGCTACGTCGCACTGGCGCGACGACTGGGCGTGGCCGGTCGCGTCACCTTCGCCGGCGCCCAGGTCGACCCCAAGCCTTTCTACGGCGCCGCTGATGCGTTCGTGCTGCCCACGCTCTACGATGCGCTGTCCAACGCGGTGCTGGAAGCGCTGGCCTGCGGCCTGCCGGTCGTCACCAGCGACCGATGCGGCGCCGGCGAACTGGTGGTCGCCCATCAGGCAGGTTCGGTATGCCCGGCGCGCGACATCGAGGGCATCGCGCGCGGCATGGCGTTGCTGCTCAATCCCGCCACGCGCGCGCAGGCGGCTATCGGCGCGCTGGCGGCCATGCGCCCACTGACGCCCGACGCGATGGCCGGACGCCTGACGTCGCTGTACGAGGCGCTGCTCGACCGACGCGGGTGACACCACCCGCCGGCAGGCGCTGCGCTATACTCGGCACCGATCTTTCCCCTGCGTGACGCGTACTGCCGGGTCCCTTTCCGGTCGGCGCCGCGCCTCTACCAGAAGACATGTCGACGTCGGGTCTTCATCTTTATACCCGCCTTGCCCGCTACATCCGGCCCTACCGCTGGGCGTTCGGGCTGGCCGTCGTCGGCATGGTCATCGTCGCCGCCGGCGACCTGATGCTCGCCTGGCTTGTCATCCCGATCGTCCGCAACTTCGAGGCACCCGACCCGCTGGCCACCAAGTGGCTCCCGCTGACGATCGTCGCCGTGTTCCTCTTGCGCGGCGTGGGCGCGTACATCTCCGAATACGGCATGGGCTGGACCGGGTACCGCGTCGTGTACGACCTGCGTCGCGAATTGATCAACAAGCTGCTGAAGTTGCCCACGCCGTACTACGACACCCACGCGGCCGGCATGATCCAGTCGAAGATCTCCTTCGACGCGCACCAGCTCGCATCAGCCGCGTCCGGCGCTCTCACCAGCGCGATCCGCTCGACGCTGACGATCACGGTGAGCTTCGGCTACCTGATGTGGCTCAACTGGCGCCTGACACTGCTGACCTTCATCGTGATACCGATCGTCGCCGTCGTGATCCGCTACTTCAGCCGCCGGCTGCGCCGTATCGCC
>JANNNM010000552.1:0-1342 GCA_031398535.1 Betaproteobacteria bacterium
CGGGTTCGCACCAGCGCGGATCCGGCAGGCAGGCTGACCCCTAACCCGGGTGGCATCCCTCCCGGACAGCGCGCTGAGCGGGGTAGCGTCGGGTATCGATGGCCCCACGAACTACCCGGTTTCAGTCGCTCGCCGGTCGGGGCTTTTGCCCGGAAAGTAGCGATGGTAAAGGATGAGCGCAGTCTCCGCACCCGGCAACGGCCGGTTCGAAGCGGCGCATTGCGCGGCGCCCAAAGCGAGAATTTGCAACGCCGGTGTTCCCCGTCCGACAAGCGCCTTCAGCATTTGGCGCCGGCCCCGGGCACCGACCGACACCAACCCGCTTGTTGCCTGCAGAAGATCAGAAAAAAGAGAGCTCCCGGTTCGCCTCCCGCGAATCGTCCACGATGCCCAGCCTCAACAACTCCATCGACCTGTGCTCTCGGCGGCCCGCTGTTCATGCGGTCCGCCCTCTTCTCTTTGCCCGCGACCGCCGTTAGCTAGCGTCTTCCCGCCGCGGCTTCCATAGCCGCGACCGGTTAAGTTTCGACCCTCCCGCTCCCGGCGGATCTGCGCCTTGGGAACGAACATGAAACGCATGCTGTTCAATGCCACCCAGGCAGAGGAACTCCGGGTGGCGATCGTCGACGGTCAGAAGTTGATCGACCTCGACATCGAATCTGCCGCCAAGGAGCAACGCAAGAGCAACATCTACAAAGCCGTCGTCACCCGCGTCGAGCCTTCGCTCGAAGCCTGCTTCGTGGACTACGGCACCGATCGCCACGGTTTCCTGCCGTTCAAGGAAATTTCCCGCGACTTCTTCCGCGACCGCGACGCCGACCCCAGCAAGGCCCGCATCCAGGACCAGCTGCGTGAAGGCCAGGAACTGATCGTCCAGGTCGACAAGGACGAGCGCGGCAACAAGGGCGCAGCCCTCACCACCTACATCTCGCTGGCAGGCCGCTACCTGGTCCTGATGCCGAACAACCCCCGTGGCGGCGGTGTCTCGCGCCGCGTCGAAGGGGAAGAGCGCAACGAGTTGCGCGATGCCATCAACGGCCTCGACGTCCCCAACGGCATGAGCGTCATCGCCCGCACCGCGGGTATCGGCCGCTCGACGGAAGAACTGCAATGGGACATGAACTACCTGCTGCAACTGTGGCGGGCGGTGGAAGACGCGGCCAAGATGCAGGGCGGCGCGTATCTCATTTACCAGGAATCAAGCCTCGTCATCCGCGCGATCCGCGACTATTTCCACCAGGAAATCGGCGAACTGCTGATCGACACGGAAGCCATCTTCGAGCAGGCCCAGCAGTTCATGGGCCACGTGATGCCGGCCAACGTCAATCGCGTCAAGCTCTAC
>JANNNM010000577.1:0-1314 GCA_031398535.1 Betaproteobacteria bacterium
CTGCAGCGCGTTGTACGGCTTGCTCATGTCCGTGGCATCGCGGTGGCGATCGAGCGCCACCAGCGAGATGACCCCACCCACGGTATCGATCCCCGCGGTGAAGAGATCGGTGCGGATGGTCACGCGCTGCGATGCCGGCACGGCCCCCGCCCGGTCGACGGGCGGCACGCCCGCGGCGGGCGTAGCGGGCGCGCCCGGCGTGCCCTGCGGGATCACCGCCGAGGCCGGCGGCAGGTCCTTGGCCGGCGGCGCGGCCTGGCCCGGCACCGGCGTGGCGGCCTTCTGCACGACCGCGGACGGCGGCGGCGCGTGTTCCTTCTGCCACGCCTCCCACAGGAAGAGCAGCGAAAAGGAAAACACGACAAACAGGATGATGCGTTGGGTATCCATCGGGATCGCGGTCACCGGCGCTGTTGGCGCCGGCGCATGAAGTCAGGCCATTAGGGAACCGGGTCGTAGCCCCCGGGATGATACGGATGGCAGCGGCCGATGCGCTTGACGGCCATCCACGTGCCGCGCACGGCGCCGTATTGCTCGATCGCCTCGTTCGCGTAGTCGGAGCAACTCGGGTAGAAGCGGCAGTTGGCGCCCAGCAGCGGGCGCGCCACGTATTGATAGCCGCGGATCAGCGGCAGCAACACGGGTTTCATGCGGAAGCGGGTGCCAGGACGGACGCGAACAGTGTGGCCAGCAGGCGCGGGGCCTCGCCGGACACGGCATTGCAGTCGAGCGGCTTGGGCGCGGCCTTGACACGCAGGATCACGTCGAAGGCCTGCAACAACGCGCGATGGGCCCGCACGATCTCGCGCAGCTGGCGGCGAATGCGATTGCGATCCACGGCGCGGGGCAGGGCCTTCTTGCCTATGACGTACCCGGCGCGACCCGGTACGCGGGCCGCTGGCATCGCCACGAGTTGCAGGTACCGGCCCTCGATCCGGCGGCCACCGCGGAATACCGTGTCGAAGGCGCCCTGCCCGGTCAGCAATGCGGCCCGACGGGAGGGCCGCGCAACTGCCGGGGCGGGCGGGAACGTCAGAGGTGGCGCTTTAGGCGGAGAGACTCTTGCGGCCCTTGGCGCGGCGCGCCGAGAGCACCTTGCGACCACCGGCGGTCGACATGCGGGCACGGAAGCCGTGCTTGCGCGCGCGACGGATCGTGGAGGGCTGGAATGTGCGTTTCATGGCAAGACCTTTTCGCCGTTCAAAGGCGGTGTTGTGCAAGCGGCCCGGGGACGGTCCCCAGATGCGCGCCGAATTGCGTTGGAAAAGCCTTATATTAGAGCGCGTTATCACCCCTTCTGTCAATGCCGCGCGG
>JANNNM010000580.1:0-1322 GCA_031398535.1 Betaproteobacteria bacterium
GGTGCAATCCTGCGGCGGTCCGGGTCGCGGCGGGGACGCCGCGACCGGACAGGCGCTGCTACTTGGTGGCGGTATGCCAGACGCTGTTGACGCCGTCGCCGGTCTTGTCGCCGGGCTTCGTGTCCTTCACCCAGGTGTACACGGGCTTGCCCTTGTAGGCCCACTGCTTGCTGCCGTCGTCGCGCGTGACGACCGTCCAGTCGCCCATGTTCTTGGCGTCGCCGGAAGCCATCAGCGGCGGCCAGTTGGTGGCGCAGGGACCGTTGCACATGCTCTTGCCGCCGGCATCCTTATCGAACGTGTAGAGCGTCATGCCCTTGGCGTCGACGAGCGTGCCGTCGGCAGCGGCCTTGGCGGGCTCCTGCGCGCCGGCGGAGAGTGCCAGCGCGAACAGCGTGGCGGCGATGAGGGGTTGGAAAATACGGGTCATGGGGAGCTCCTTGTGGGGTGGGACTGCTGAGAGGGCGAACAATGTCCCGCCCTGAATATTCCGGCGCCGCCATGGACGCGGCAGCACCGGCTGGATCAGCGGATCAGGGTCAGTGTAGCCAACCCCAGGAAAATGAAGAAGCCGCCCGAGTCGGTCACCGCGGTGATCAGCACCGATGATCCCACGGCTGGATCGCGACCAAGCCTTAGCATCGTCATCGGGATCAGCACCCCCATCAGCGCGGCCAGCACCAGGTTCAGCGTCATCGCCAGCACCATGACGAGGCCCAACTTCACGTCCTTGTACAGCATCATCGCGACCAGGCCCATCACGCCACCCCAGATGACGCCGTTGATCAGTGCCACCAGGATTTCCTTGCGCACCAGCTTGCGCGCATGTTCGCGCGTGACCTGCCCCAGCGCCACCGCGCGGACGATCATCGTCGTGGTCTGGTTGCCGGAGTTGCCGCCGATGCCGGCCACGATGGGCATCAGCGCCGCCAATGCCACCAGTTTCTCGATCGAGCCTTCGAACACGCCGATCACGCGCGACGCGATGAACGCGGTGACGAGGTTGATGGCCAGCCATGCCCAGCGGTTCTGGAACGACTTCCATACCGACGCGAAGACGTCTTCCTCCTCGCGCAGGCCGGCCTGCGCCAGCATGTCCTCCTCGCCCTGCTCGCGGACGAAGTCGAGGATCTCGTCGACGGTGACGCGGCCCACCAGCTTGTCGTTGGTATCCACCACCGGCGGCTGCATCACGTCGGCGACCAGCGAATCCGGCTGCGACACGATCAGCTTGTTGACCGGCAGCACGCCCAGCAGTCGTTCCTCGCGGTCCACGACGAAGATCTGGTCGGTCTGCGACGGCAATTCGTCGAAGCGACGCA
>JANNNM010000606.1:0-1438 GCA_031398535.1 Betaproteobacteria bacterium
GCGACACTTCCCGCCTATCTCAATGCACTGGCCGGCAAGGGCGTGCATGTCGTCACCGTCAACGATTACCTGGCGCAGCGTGACGCCGACTGGATGGGCCGCATCTACAAGTATCTCGGGCTCACGGTGGGCGTGAACCTGTCGCAGATGCAGCACGACGCCAAGCAGGTCGCGTATGCCGCCGACATCACCTACGGCACCAACAACGAATTCGGGTTCGACTACCTGCGCGACAACATGGTGTTCGCACCATCGGAGCGCGTGCAGCGCAGCCTCGATTACGCGATCGTCGATGAAGTCGACTCGATCCTGATCGACGAGGCGCGCACGCCTCTCATCATCTCCGGCCAGGCCGACGACAACGTCGAGATGTACTACCGGCTGAACGAGCTCGCGCCGCAGTTGAAGCGACAGGCCGAGGAAAAGGGCCCGGGTGATTTCTGGGTCGACGAGAAGCAGCACCAGGTGCTGCTGTCGGAAGCCGGCCACGAGCGCGCCGAGGCCATCCTGGGCCAGGCGGGGCTCATCCCCGCGGGTTCGGGTCTGTACGACGCCGCCAACATCTCGCTGATGCACCATCTCTATGCCGCGCTGCGCGCGCATTCGCTGTACCACCGTGACCAGCACTATGTGGTGCAAAACGGCGAAGTGGTCATCGTCGACGAATTCACCGGGCGCCTGATGTCCGGCCGCCGCTGGTCCGATGGCCTGCACCAGGCCGTCGAGGCGAAGGAAGGCGTGCCTATCCAGCGCGAGAACCAGACGCTGGCGTCGATCACCTTCCAGAATTATTTCCGCATGTACGGCAAGCTGGCCGGCATGACGGGCACGGCCGACACCGAGGCCTTCGAGTTCCAGCAGATCTATCACCTCGAGACGATCGTCATCCCCACGCACCAGCCGATGGTGCGCAAGGATGCCAACGACCTCGTGTTCCGCACGTTCCAGGAAAAGGTCGACGCGATCCTGGCCGACATCAAGGATTGCCACGAGCGTGGCCAGCCGGTGCTGGTGGGTACCACCTCCATCGAGAATTCCGAGCTGCTGTCGAAGTACCTGGAAAAGGAAAAGCTCGCGCACGAAGTCCTGAACGCGAAGCAGCATGCGCGCGAAGCCGAGATCGTGGCGCAGGCCGGCAAGTCGGGCGCGATCATGATCGCCACCAACATGGCGGGCCGCGGCACGGATATCGTGCTGGGCGGCATGCTCGAGCCGCTGATCCTCAAGGTCCGCGACGACGAGTCATTGCAGCCCGCCGAGAAGGAGCGCGAGATCGCGAAGATGCGCGACGACTGGCAGATCCGGCACGATGACGTGGTCAAGGCCGGCGGCCTGCACATCATCGGCACCGAGCGCCACGAATCGCGGCGCATCGACAACCAGCTGCGTGGCCGTGCCGGCCGCCAGGGCGATCCCGGCTCGTCGCGCTTCTACCTGT
>JANNNM010000613.1:0-2518 GCA_031398535.1 Betaproteobacteria bacterium
CGCGGGACGTCAGGCTGCGACGGCCTCGGGGGTTGCTTCGGCTGCAACCACACGTGCGTACTTGTTCTGCTTCGCACCCTTGACGTGATACTGGACATGGCCGTCGACCAACGCGAACAGCGTGTGGTCCTTGCCGATGCCGACATTGACGCCCGGGTGGATCAGCGTACCGCGCTGGCGCACGATGATGCCGCCGGCGCGGATGACTTCACCGCCGTAAACCTTGGTGCCGAGACGCTTCGCTTGCGAATCGCGGCCGTTGCGTGAACTGCCGCCTGCCTTTTTATGTGCCATGGTCGTGTCGTCCTGGTTGACCGTCAGCCGACGATCGCGTCGATCTTCAGTTCGGTGTAGTTCTGCCGATGCCCCTGGTGCTTCTGGTAGTGCTTGCGGCGGCGCATCTTGAAAATCTTCACCTTGACGCCTCGACCGTGCGAGACGACGGTTGCCTGCACCGTCGCGCCTGCGACGGTGGGTTGACCCAGACGGACGCCTTCACCTTCCCCGACCATCAACACCTGATCAAGAATGACTTGCGCGCCCACGTCCGCCGGTATCTGTTCTACTTTGAGTTTTTCACCGATGGCAACCTTGTACTGCTTGCCGCCGGTTTTTATGACCGCGTACATGAGAGACTCCAATCACTGACGTTGCTTGTTTGACGTTGCTGGTGCATCGCGTCGGCCACCATGAAGTGTAGATTGACCACGAGATGCCTGTTCCTGTGCCCCAAACCCGCCCAAAATACTGCTGAAGCAAGGGCCCGGCAAACGCAGGAAAGCCTTGAATTATAAGGCGCATTGGTCAAATCTGTCAAACCGCCTTCCACGAGCCGCCCCGGCACCCGGATTCCGGCCCACCACCCCGTCCCGGACGGGATGGTCCAGCCGGGGGCGCCACGTCGATCCGGTAGAATTCTTGTCGCCCGACCAGCGGTCGATCCCGCGCCGGCAGGTAAACGCAAAAGCGGAGTACCGGACCGCGCCCCGGCCCGTTCCCCACCCCATTTCCCAGCCTTTGCCCCCACGGAGTCCGCTGCTTTGACCGTCCCCTTCCTGCAACCGGTGATCGGTGCCGACATGGAGGCGGTCGACCGCGTCCTGCGCGGCGCGCTGGCCTCCGACGTGGTGCTGATCCGGCAGGTGGCCGAGTACATCATCGGCGGTGGCGGCAAGCGTCTGCGTCCGGCATTGCTGCTGCTGACTGCGGGGGCCACCGGCTACAAGGGCACCGACCATCACACGATGGCGGCGGTCGTCGAGATGATCCACACGGCTACGCTGCTGCACGACGACGTCGTCGACGAATCCGACATGCGCCGGGGCCATGCCACGGCCAATGCGCAGTTCGGCAACGCCGCATCGGTGCTGGTGGGCGATTTCCTCTACTCGCGCGCCTTCCAGCTGATGGTGGCACTGGCACGGATGCCGGTGCTGCAGATCCTGGCTGATGCGACCAATGCGATCGCCGAAGGCGAAGTGCTGCAGCTGATGCACGCCGGCAACGCCGAGCTCACGGAAGATGCCTATTTCGAGGTGATCCAGCGGAAGACCGCCAAGCTCTTCGAAGCCTCCGCCCGGCTTGGCGCCGTGCTGGGCGGTGCCACCCCCGAGGTCGAGATTGCACTGGGCCGCTACGGCATGCACCTCGGCACCGCGTTCCAGCTGATCGACGATGTGCTCGACTACTCCGGCAACGCGGACGCCATCGGCAAGAACCTGGGCGACGACCTGGCCGAGGGCAAGATGACGCTTCCGTTGATCCGGGCGCTGGCCACCGGCACGGCGGAGGAGGCGGCGTTGATCCGCCACGCCGTGAACGGCGGCGGACTCGATGATTTTGCCGGGGTCATGGCCGCCATCGAGCGTACCGGCGCGCTCGACTACGCACGGCAGCGCACCGATGCTGAAATCCGGCTGGCAGCAGGGTGTCTCGCCGCCCTGCCCCCTTCGGCGCACCGCGAAAGTCTGCTAGAATTGACGTCCTTCGCGGGCCGGCGGACGTACTGAACGCCCGGGCTGCGAGGATCGCACCGGGTGCAGGAATGCACCTTCCCGCCGCGATGAAGCCGTGATCATGATGCAGCATCGGCACGCAGCGTCCGCAAGGCGCCTGCAGCCCTCGGGGTGTAGCTTAGCCTGGTAGAGCGCTACGTTCGGGACGTAGAGGCCGGAGGTTCAAATCCTCTCACCCCGACCAGATTTCCACCGACGCCGGCCCTGTGCCGGCGTTATCGTTTTCTGCTGGTAGAGTCGCGGCCATGCACAAGACCATCAGCCTGATCGGCGCGCCGACCGACATCGGCGCCGGCGCGCGCGGCGCCAGCATGGGCCCGGAGGCCCTGCGCGTGGCGGGTATCAAGGATGCACTTGAGGCGCACGATCTCACCGTGGTCGACCGCGGCAACCTGCGCGGCCCGGACAATCCGTGGCTGCCACCCGCGTATGGTTACCGCCACCTGGCCGAGGTTGTCGCGTGGAACCAGACGGTGCACGCTGCCGTGCATGCCGAACTCTTG
>JANNNM010000646.1:0-3094 GCA_031398535.1 Betaproteobacteria bacterium
TACATCGGCGATCTCATCCAGCGCACGGAAACCGAGCTGCTGAAGACCCCGAACCTGGGTCGCAAGTCGCTGAACGAAATCAAGGAAGTGCTGGCTTCGCGCGGGCTCTCGCTCGGCATGAAGCTCGAAAACTGGCCGCCGGCCGGGCTTGATCGCCCGTAAGCGGAATTTCAATAGACCAAGAATCGAGCGCGGTGAAAATCTGCGCCACCGTACAGTAAGGATTACGCATCATGAGACACCGTCACGGACTGCGGAAACTGAACCGCACCAGCAGCCATCGCCTGGCGATGCTGCGCAACATGACCAACTCGCTGTTCCTGCACGAGGCCATCAAGACCACGTTGCCGAAGGCCAAGGAACTCCGTCGGGTCGCCGAGCCGCTGATCACGCTGGCCAAGAACCCCACGGTGGCCAATCGCCGCCTGGCGTTCGACCGCCTGCGCGACCGCGACATCGTGACCAAGCTCTTCAACGAGCTGGGTCCGCGTTACCAGGGCCGCCCGGGTGGTTACCTGCGCATCCTGAAGTTCGGCTTCCGACAGGGCGATGCTGCGCCGATGGCATTCGTCGAACTGATGGACCGCCCGAACGCCGAAGCCGCGCCGGAAGGCACGACCGAGGCGTAACGCAAGGCAGGTCACGCGGTTGTTCTTGACGCGCCGGACAGGTTGTCCGGCGTTTTCATTTGCGCGACACTTGGCGTCGTGTAGCATCTAGCGCTTTCCAGCACCGGCGCGGCAATGACTGAAACGGTACTTGTGACGGGCGGCGCGGGCTACGTCGGATCGCATATCGTCGTGGAGCTGGCGCACGCCGGCTACACGCCCGTCGTCCTCGACAACTTCTCGAACAGCACGCCGTCGGTGATACCGCGACTGCAATCGCTGGCCGACCGGCCCGTCGCGTGCATCCAGGCCGACGTGCGCGATGTTGTCGCGCTGCGCGCGGCCTTCCATGACCACCCCATTACCGCCGTGATCCACTGCGCGGGCCTGAAGTCCGTCGGTGAGTCCGAGGCGCGGCCGCTCGCGTACTACGACGTCAACGTGGGTGGCGCCATCGCGCTGGTCGAAGTGATGGGCGAGGCCGGCGTGGCCACGCTCGTCTTCAGCTCGTCGGCCACCGTGTACGGCCAACCCGGCGACCTGCCGGTGGCCGAGGACGCCGCGCTGCGGCCGCAGTGCGTGTACGGCCGCACCAAGCGCGTCGTCGAGGATTTCATGCGCGACCTGGCGCATGCCAATCCCAACTGGCGGATTGCGATCCTGCGTTACTTCAATCCTGCCGGCGCGCACGCATCGGGGATGCTGGGCGAAGCGGCGCGCGGACGCCCCAACAATCTCGTGCCGCTGTTGTGCAAGATCGCGGGCGGCGAGCTGTCGGACCTCGCGATCTACGGCAGCGACTGGCCCACGCCCGACGGTACCGGCATCCGCGACTACCTGCACGTCCAGGACCTGGCCGAGGGCCACGTCGCCGCACTGCGTTACCTCGCGAAGACGCATGGATCGGTCACGCTGAACCTGGGGTCGGGCCGCGGCCATTCGGTGCTGGAAGTGGTCAGCGCATTCGAGCGCGCCTGCGGCCGCACGATCGCCAAGTCGATGTCGCCGCGGCGGCCGGGCGACGTGTCGAGCTACTACGCCGATCCGCAGCGCGCCGAGAAGCTCCTGGGCTGGACCGCCACGCGCGGGCTCGACGCCATCTGCGCCGATGCATGGCGTTGGCAGAGGAACGGCGGACGCTACTGATGCGGCTGACGATCGCCGACGTGCGCGTGCACGTTTTGGAAGCGCCGCTGACCGAACCCTTCCACTGGTCGTTCAACGGCACCAGCGTGCGCGCTGCCTGCATCGTGGAAGTGGTGGCCGATGATGGCACCACCGGCTGGGGCGAATGCTTCGGTCCGGCGCCGCTCAACGCGGCGATCGTGTCGGCGTATGCGCGCCGCTTGATCGGCGCGGATGCGCTGGCGACCGACGCCATCTGGCAGGACCTCTACGGCGCGTATCGCGACCAGGGCCAGAAGGGGCTTGCGATCAGCGCGCTGTCCGGCGTGGACATCGCGTTGTGGGATCTCAAGGGCAAGCACTTCGGTGTACCGGTGCATCGGCTGCTGGGCGGGCCACTGCGCACGTCGGTGCAAGCTTATGCGACGGGCACGTATCGCGTCGAACACGGCGATCCGCTGGAATATGTCGTCGACGAAGTGGCCGGCTATATCGAGCAGGGCTTCCACGCGGCGAAGCTGAAGATCGGCTTCGATGTCGACGCCGACGTCGCGCTGATCCGCGCGGTGCGCCGCCGTGTCGGTCCCAAACCGCGCTTGATGCTGGATGCCAATCACGGGTTCGACGCGATCGAGGCCATAGCACTCGGTCGTGCCGTGGCCGACCAGGATATCGACTGGTTCGAGGAGCCGGTGATCCCCGAGGACCTCGCGAGCTACCGGGACGTGCGGCAGGGCCAGCCGATCCCCGTGGCGGGTGGTGAATGCGAGTTCACGCGCTGGGGCTTCCGCGAGGTCCTGATGTCGCGGTCGATGGACATCATCCAGCCCGATACCTGTGCGGCGGGCGGCATCTCCGAGTGCAAGAAGATCGCCGACATGGCGGCGGCCTTCGGCGTACGCTACGTGCCGCATGTGTGGGGGACGGGTGTCGCGCTGGCAGCGGCGTTGCAGTTGCTGGCGGTGCTGCCGCATTCGCCACTGCGGCTAACGCCGCGCGAGCCGCTGCTTGAGTTCGACCGTTCCGAGCATCCGTTCCGGCAGGCGGTGCTGATGCAGCCGATCGAGCACGTGCGTGGCGTCGTGCAGATTCCCGATGGCCCCGGGCTGGGCATCGAGGTCAACCGCGAAGCACTGAAGGAATTCGCCGCGCCGGTGCGGTAGCGGGTCAAGCCCCTGTCGGCGAGGCTTCAGTCTCGCAGGGTCGATGCCGGCATTGTTCCCGCGAGGCTGAAGTAACCGTCTTGAATGTCAAGCGGGTTGGGGCTCCATAGTAAAGGGCTTTTGGTCGCGCGCCATGGCGTTGAGAATGGTTACGACCTTGCGAATGCAGGCCACCAGCGCCACCTTTCGCTTCTTGCC
>JANNNM010000649.1:0-5516 GCA_031398535.1 Betaproteobacteria bacterium
CGATGAACGAATGGCCGCTGGTCGCACTGACGCTGGCCGCGCTCTGGCTGATCGTCCGCGCGATCGTGCGCAATGGCGGCGCACGGATCGCGCTGCGTACCGTGGTGCTCGCGGGCCTGCTGGTCGGCCTGGCGTCCGGCGGCAAGCTCACGGCAGCGACGTTTGCTGTCGGACTATGCGTGGCCCTGCTGGTACGCGGACCGCAGGAACCGCGCGCGTGGTGGCATGCATTGGTCGAAGCCTTCGTGTTCGGCCTGGGCGTGCTCGCGGGGCTCGCCATCACGCTGGGGCCGTGGGCATGGGCGCTGTGGACGCACTTCGACAGCCCCGTGTTCCCCTACGGCAACGAATTCATCAAGTCGCCGTGGTGGGGCGAATACCCGGTCCTGACACGCCAGTACGGTCCGCACAATCTGCGCGACTGGCTGCTGTTCCCGTTCAACCTGATGGGACCGAGCACGTTCTTCGTGACCGAGGTCCCGTATCGCGATGCGCGCTGGCCGGTGGTGTGGGCGCTGGCGCTGGTGGCGGCGGTCGCGTGGATATCGCATCGCCTCGCGCGGAAGCCGCTGCCCGCGTCGATCGCAGGCGTATCGAGTGCCTGGCGGCTCGTCACCGTCTTCGTCGTGGTCTCGTTCGTGCTGTGGACGGTGCAGCATTCGGTCTTTCGCTACATCGTCGTCCTCGACATGCTGACCGGCGCGCTGATCGTGACGCTGTTGCAGCGACTGTTGCGCCCGGGCTACCTGCCCGGCGTCGCGATCCTGGCCGCGGTGACGATCATTGCCACGACGCATCGCGCGGACTGGTGGCACATCGAGTTCGGCGACCGCTGGTTCGATGTGTCCGTCCCGGCGATCGACAAGGATGCGCTGGTGCTGGTCACCACCGAGGCCCCCGTGAGCTATGTGCTGCCGTTCCTGCCACCCGACGCGCGGCACCTGGGGGTCGCCAACTCGGTCAATGCGCCGTCCCGGAAAACGCGGCTCGCGGATACCGTGAATGCGACGATCCGGGAGCACAAGGGGCCGCTCTACCAGCTCACGTTTCCTGCGGGCGTAGGCGCGGACGCGCTGCAGAGCCATGGACTCGTGCGGGTACAGTCATCGTGCAACGAGATCCGCACGAAGATGCTGACCACGCCGATCGAACTGTGCCGCGTCGAGCGGGCGCGCGACGCCGCAAAGCCCTAGCACCCGCCGGCGGTTTGGCCGGTCCGGCGCGTTTCAGTAAGGCTTGCGCGCCTTGATCACCATGCGAAACTCGCTGACCACGTTGTTCAGGTCGCGAATCAGCACCTGCAGCGTGTCATCGTCGAGAACCTTGTCGTTGTACTGCGTGAAATAAGGTTCGCTCAACGTGACATTGACGCGGTCGAAGACGAAATCGACATGCAGGTAGTGGGCGAGCGGCGAATTGGCCACGCGCATCTGTTGCCAGGTATCGCAGCGCTTCCGGTCGAGGAGCATCAGCATCGACGGGGTGATGACGCGCACATGCGTCGGATCGTTGTGAAAATCATCGTGCCGCGGATGCGGCGCATTGATCTCCACTTCCGCACCATTCCTGCAGATGCGATAGAGCTCCTTGATCATGCCGAGGAAGAGCGGCGTCGACTGGCCCATGTGTTCCAGCGAGTGGTTGAACCGGACGGCGTCCGCCGAATCGTCCGGCCAGGGCCACGGCAGTGACTCCAGGTTCACCACCATGTCCGGCGCGCACTCGGGCGCGACATCGACATTGATGTAGCCGGGCAACTTGTTGTGGCCACAGCCCATGTTGAGCTTCATCGCTGTCCCGCCGCGAGGTAGGCCAACCGCTTCGCCTCGCGGCGCCCCCGCGCGACGCTGTCGAGGATCAGGCCGCAGACGAGCGACAGCGACGCCAGCAGCATCAGTCCCGTGGCCAGCACGGCCGTGGGCAGCCGGGGCACCAGGTGGGTCCGCATGTATTCGACGACCACTTCCGCGCCCAGGATCAGGCCGGCCACGGCCAGCAGCGCGGCCACCGTCCCGAAGAACGGCAACGGGCGGATGTCGCGAAAGAGCTTGCCCATCGTCACCAGGATGCGCATGCCGTCGCGATAGGTGGAGAGCTTGCTGGCCGAGCCCGCCGGACGTTCGAAATAGCGCGTGCGCACTTCAGCCACCGGAACCCGCAGGTCCAGCGCATGCACGGTCAGTTCCGTCTCGATCTCGAAGCCGCGCGCTTCGGCGGGAAACGACTTGACGAAGCGCCGCGACATCACGCGGTAGCCGGAGAACATGTCGGTGGGGCGCTCGCCGAACAGGACGCCCAGCAGCCAGTTGAACGCACGATTGCCGAACTGGTGGCCGCGGCGGTAGGCGGCATCGCGATCCTCGTGGTCGCGGATGCCGGTGACGACGTCGAGGTCATCCTGCTGCAGCCGCGCCACCATCTCCGGCGCGCGTGTCGCGTCGTAGGTGGCGTCGCCATCGGTGACGATGTAGATGTCGGCGTCGATCTCGGCGAACATCCGGCGCATCACGCCACCCTTGCCCGGGCGTTCCTCGCGCCGGACGATGGCGCCGGCCGCGCACGCGATGTCACCCGTGCCGTCGCTCGACCGGTTGTCGTAGACGTAGACGATGCATTCCGGCAGCGCGGCACGAAACTGGGCAACGACCGTGGCCACCGTCAGCGCCTCGTTGTAGCAGGGCACCAGCACGGCGATGCGCGCGGGCATGGGGTCCGCCGGTTGCATCAGCGCGGCGTGCCGGCGCGGCCGCGGCGTGCCCATTGCCAGCCGGCGACGGCGTAGCCGGACAATGCATACGCGACGAACCCGGCGAACAGCACCAGCGGCGGATACAGCGACAGCAGCACGATGCCCGCCACCGACAGCAGGATCACGACAAACGGCACGCTCTTGCGCAGGTTGATCGTCTTGAAGCTCCAGTACTTCAGGTTGCTGACCATCGTCAGCCCCGCGAAGACGGTAAGGGCAAGTGCCACCCAGCGAATGGGCTCGGGATCAAGGCCATAGTCGTCGACGATCCAGACGAATCCCGCCACCAGCGCAGCTGCCGCAGGGCTGGGGATGCCGGTGAACCAGCGCTTGTCGGCCACGTCGAGCATCGTGTTGAAGCGTGCGAGGCGCAGCGCGGCGCATGCGCAGTAGAGGAATGCCGCCACCCAGCCCCACTTGCCCATGTCGCGCAGCACCCACTCGTACATCACAAGCGCCGGCGCCGCGCCGAAGGAAACCATGTCGGAGAGCGAATCGAACTCGGCGCCGAAGGCGCTCTGCGTGTTGGTGAGGCGGGCGACGCGGCCGTCGAGGCTGTCCAGCACCATCGCGACGAAGATGGCGATCGACGCGAGGTCGAAGTTGAGATTCATCGCCTGTACGATCGCGTAGAAGCCCGCGAAGAGGCCGCCCAGCGTGAACAGGTTGGGCAGCAGGTAGATGCCCCGACGACGGATGCGGTTCTTGCGTACCGCGCGTTCGGTGTCGTAGTCGTGCATCGTGTGCGCGGCCCGTCAGGGCAATTCGGCCAGGATGGTTTCGGTGGCGGCCACCACATCGCCGACCGCTACGCGCGGCCGCGCGGCCGGGTCGAGGTAGACATCGACGCGCGAACCGAAGCGGATGAAGCCATAGCGCTGGCCGCGCGCAAGCGTGGCACCCGGCTCGACGTAGCAGAGGATGCGCCGCGCGATCAGGCCCGCGATCTGGACGCAGGTCACGTCCTGACCCGATGCGGTGCGGAGGTGCAGCGCGTTGCGCTCGTTCTCGAGCGAGGCCTTGTCGAGCGCGGCATTGAGGAAGCTGCCGGGGTGGTACCACCGGTTGACCACGGTGCCGTCGACGGGGCTGCGATTCGAGTGCACGTTGAAGACGTTCATGAACACGCTGATCTTGAGCGCGTCGCGGTCGAGATAGGGATCGCGGACCTTCTCCACCTTCACCACGCGGCCGTCGGCCGGGGACAGCACCGCATTGGGTACATCGGGAATCACGCGGGGTGGATCGCGGAAGAACTGCAGGATGAAGCCCGTCACCAGCCACGCGACGAGCGCCAGCACCAGGTAGCCCCACCAGGTGAGCAGCGCGGACACGGCGATGGCGCCGGCCAGGAACGGCCAGCCCTCGCGGGCAATGATCGGATGCGGGTAGTGATTGTTCATCGGGGAACCACGGGCAGCGACGGGTGCGAATTATGCCCTACCCGCACGATACAGCCACGACGGCTTCAGGGCATCTTCGTCGCTGCGGCCTCGGCAGCGCCCTTCACCATGCCCTCGACGCCACGCGCGCGTTCGAGGGCATTGACCGGCGCGGGGACGGACCCGGTCGGGTCCATCCGTTCGGCGGCACCGGCCGCAGCCGAGCCGCTTCGCTCGCCAGGCGTGGCCGCGCCCCCTTTCACGGTCGTGGCGCCGCCGCCGGCCAGCATGCCGTACTTCAGCAATGCGTCCTTCGACAGCCACGCGACGATGGCCAGCGCAATCAGGATCACGAGCATGCCTACCCATCCGCGTTGCCTGTCGATGCGCTGGATCATGCCCGTCTCCCGAAACGATGTCAGTTGCGCGTCTGGTCCACCAGCTTGTTCTTGCCGATCCACGGCATCATCGAGCGCAGCTTCGCCCCGACGACTTCAATGGAATGCTCGCCCATCATCGAGGAGGACAGGCCGGTCAGCCGTTCAACCCCGATCGGAAGGACGTAGGAAGCAAGTGCCGTGCGCAGCTCGTCCGCGCCCTGTCCCGGCGCCTCCACGACCACATCGCCGGAATCGTCGACAAGGTAGACGTCGTCGCCGAGGCCGCCGGCCATGCGGTCGGCACCGGCCGCGCCGTCGAGCCGGTCGTTGCCGGCCCCGCCCACGAGGTGATCGGCGTAGGCGCCGCCGTCCAGCTGGTCGTCGCCCATGCCGCCGTCGACGATGTCCGCGCCGTCCCCGCCGTCGAGCCGGTCGTTGCCGCTACCGCCCGTCAGGCGGTCCGCGTCGGCCCCTCCGTCGAGCTGATCGTCCCCCGTGCCGCCGTCCAGCATGTCCTCGCCGGCCCCGCCCGCGAGCACGTCGTTGCCGCCATAGCCGCCGAGGAAATCGTCGAGGCCGCCGCCGCCGAGCGTTTCGCCCGCGCCGGTGCCGTGAACGGTTTCGCCGTCGCGCAGCGCGGTGAACAGGCGGGCATGGACGTCGCGCTCGTAATTCCCCCCCGACTCGTTCTTCTGGTAGGAAAGGACGAAGCTCCCGTCGGGGAGCGATTCGATGGACGGGCCCCAGTGGTACGGCGTCTCAGCGCTGAGCGTGAGGCGACCGCCGACCGGCTGGCCTCCTTCGTCATAGACCTGGCCGAAGATCTGGGATGAGAGGATGTACCCGCCGGACCAGATCTCATCCACCCACGAGACGACAAAGCCGCCGCCGGCAAGCTCGGCCACCCGCACCGAGTCGGAAGTGGCGGTGCCGCTCGTATCGATGGTGACTTCGCCGCCCACCTTGGCGCCGGCCACCGTGAAGAGCTGGAACCTGGCCGGATAC
>JANNNM010000655.1:0-1985 GCA_031398535.1 Betaproteobacteria bacterium
ATTCGCAACGCCGCCAGCCGCCGGCATTGACGATGGTCAACAGTCGGGGGGAGGTCACCGATCCGGCACATGCACCAGGAACTCGGGCATGTCCGGCAGCCCGTCGATGAAGGTGCCCTTCTTCTTGCCCTTGGCCGAAAAGCGACGGATCCGCTGGTTGAAGCGCTCGGCGACGTAGATGTCGCCATCGGGGCCGATCGCGAAGCCGGAAGGTGCCTTCAACCGGGCGCCGATCACCACGCGCGGCTTCAGTTTGCCCTGTGGCGCCGCATCGGGAATGTCCCAGGCCAGGATGCTTCCTGTGCCGGCAGCGCCGATATACAGCGTGTCGCCTTGCAGGATGAGATGCACGGGCTTCGCGAGCGTCTTGCCCGCGATGCGCGCCACAACCCGCCCGGTCGCTAGTTCGTAGACCTTGACGACGTCGCCCGCTTCGCCTGCCACGTAGAGATGCTTGCGGTGGACGACGATGCCGCGCACGGAATGGCGGGGCCTGCCGTGAACGTCGAGGACGACCTTGAGGCCCAGCGGATGCGGCACGTCCTGCGGCGGGTGGTCACCCGATTCCGGCAGCCCGCCCAGGCTGGAGGCGACTAGCGTGCCCGGGAGGAAATTGCCCTTGGGGAAATGCTTGACGAGATGCGGGGCCACCGGCGCGGGTTTGCGCGTCCTGGGCACGATGCCGAGGACGGTATTGGTGTCCTGGCACGACACGTACAGGAGGCCGTCATCGCCGAAGGCCAGGTCGAACGGATGGACCATGGCCGAAATGTGCCGGGTGGTGACCACCACCTCGGCGAAACGGAACGTGTCGCCGTGGCGCCGGTAGCGCGCGATATGGCTGTCCTTGCGCCACGCGTTGGCGATGTAGAGGTCATCGCCGATCAGTTCGAAGGCCCGGGCAACGTGCAGCGGATGCGCCTTGGGGCTCGGGTCGAGCAGCAGCGGGTGCTCCTTCCGCGGCGTCCCGTCATCCTCGAAGACGCCGATGTTCTCGACGCCGGCCTTGCCCTCACCCCGATAGCTGATCCACCACACGATGCATCTCCCCCGTTCAAATTTGTGGCCGTGAGGCCGCCTGCTCGCCAACGGAACGCGCCGCCTCATGGTAAACGGAAGCGCAAGTGGATATACTAATCGGTTCCCCTCGGACCCCGCAGCGCGAAGCCACAAGCATCGCGCCGCTTTGCATTGGCGACCACCCATGTTCGCATTCTTCGAGTCCCTCGTCCGCCCCACCACGCTGCCGCAGGCGGCGCCACCGCGCGGCCTGATGGCCTTCTACTGGCACTTCATCCGGCAGACGCGCGGGCTCTACCTCGCGATGTTCGCCACCGGGCTGGTGGTGGCGCTGATCGATACGCTGGTCCCGGTGTTCATCGGCCGGCTGGTCACGCTGATGCAGGCGGAAGACCGCACCGCGGCCTTCACCGCGGCGATTCCGATGCTGGTCGGCATGGCGGCACTGCTGCTGATCGGGCGTCCGGCGGCGATGATGGCCGACAGCCTCGTCCGCAACAACGCCGTGCTGCCCGGCGTGACCAGCCTCATCCGCTGGCAGAGTCACTGGCACGTCGTGCGGCAGAGCTGGCCATTCTTCCAGAACGACTTCGCGGGCCGCATCGCCAACCGGGTGATGCAGACCAGCAACGCGCTGCGCGAATCCGTCGTGTCCAGCATCCGCGCGGTCTGGTACATCGGCATCTACGGCGTTTCGGCGCTGGTGCTGATGGCTTACGCCGACTGGCGCCTCGCCATCCCCACCGTGCTGTGGTTCCTGGGCTACATCTTCTTCCTGCGGTATTTCGTGCCGCGGATGCGCGACCTGGCCCGTACGAGTTCCGAACTGCGCTCGCTGGTGATGGGCCGCGTGGTGGACAGCTACACCAACATCATGACGGTCAAGCTGTTCTCCCGCGCGCAGGACGAAGACGCCTACGTGCGCGAAGCGATGGACGGCCACCGCGAGCGCATTGCCGCGCACA
>JANNNM010000679.1:0-4837 GCA_031398535.1 Betaproteobacteria bacterium
GGAGCGCAACGAAAAGCCGCTGCCGGCCCTGTTCGACGCGATGGACCGCGTGCTCGCGGCGCAGGGCCAGCGCATCTCGATTCCGCGGCGCTTCGAGGCGACGATCAAGGAAATCTGGTCGCTGCAGCCGCGCTTCGAGCAACGCGCCGGCGCGCGGCCGTACAAGCTGCTGGAGCACGAGCGCTTCCGCGCCGCCTACGACTTCCTCGAGCTGCGCGGCATCTCGGGCGAGATCGACATGGCACTGGTCGACTGGTGGACGCGTTTCCAGGACGTCGGCGACAGCGAGCGCGAGGCGATGCTGAAGCCCGACGAAGCCCCGAAGAAGGGCAAGCGTTCGCGCGGACGCGGACGCAAGCGCCGCGACGACGGGAGCTCCGACGCACCGCCGCCGGCCGACGCGGCGGAGTCGAACTGATCGCGACAGCCGGCATGCCCGCCGTCGTGATCGTCGGGCTGGGCAGCAATCTCGCCCATCCGCGCCGCCAGCTGGCCCGTGCCATCGCCGCGATCGCGCGGTTGCCCGGCACCGCACTGGTGCGCGTGTCGCGTCATTACGTAACGGCACCCGTGGGCGCCACGATGCCGCAACCCGATTTCGTCAACGCAGCCATTGCCGCGCGCACGACGCTGCGCCCACGCGCGCTGCTGCGCTTTCTCCTGGCGATCGAACGCCGCCAACTGCGCCGACGCACGCCTGAAACGCCGCGCAATGCGCCGCGGACGCTCGATCTTGATTTGCTACTATACGGCCGCCGTCGCCTCCACCTCGCGCAACTCACGATTCCCCATCCGCGCATGCACGAACGTGCCTTCACGCTGCGGCCGTTGCGCGATATCGCGCCCGCCGCCACGATCCCCGGACGCGGCCTTGCCCGGCGCTTCCTGCCCGCCGTCGCGCACCAGCGGATTGCGCGCACCCGCGCATATCCGCTGCGCTGATCTCCTAGTAGAGTCGCGCGATGGACATCGCGAAGTGCCGCTACATCGTCGTCGAAGGCCCCATCGGCGCGGGCAAGACCAGCCTCGCCCGCGAGCTGGCCGATCGCCTCGAGGCCGACCTGTTGCTGGAGCAGCCCGAGGACAATCCGTTCCTGTCGCGCTTCTACGAGGACATGCCGCGCTTCGCGCTGCCCACGCAATTGACGTTCCTGTTCCAGCGCGCCGACCAGCTGCGTGAGCTGGCGCAGCTCGATCTCTTCCGCCAGCCGACCGTATCGGATTTCCTGCTCGACAAGGATCCGCTCTTCGCGCGGCTCAACCTGCGCGACGACGAGTTCATGCTCTACGAGAAGGTGTACCGGCACCTGAAGCCGCAGACGGCAACACCCGACCTCGTCATCTACCTGCAGGCGCCGGTGGCGACCCTGGTCGAGCGCGTGCGACAACGCGGCGTGGACTTCGAGCAGGCGATCCCCGATGAATACCTGGCGCGGCTCGCCGACGCGTATGCGCGTTTCTTCTACCAGTACGACGAGGCGCCGCTCCTCATCATCAACAGCGAGCGCCTCAACTTCGTGGACAATCCCGCGCACCTGAAGCTGCTGCTGGAGCGTGTTGCCGGCATGCGCGCGCGCCGCGAGTTCTTCAACCTGGGACAAGGCTGAATCGCATGGAAATCATCCGCACAGCCGCCGAACTTGCCGCGCGCCTCGACGGCGCCGGTCGCGTCGCCTTTGTGCCGACGATGGGCAACCTGCACGCCGGGCATCACACGCTGTGCCGCATCGCGCGCGAGCACGGCGACGTGGTCGTCACCAGCATCTTCGTCAACCGGCTGCAGTTCGGCCCGAACGAGGACTTCGACCGCTATCCGCGCACGTTCGACAGCGATGTGGCCGGACTCGAGCGCGAAGGCGTGGAGGTGCTGTTCGCGCCGCTCGAGCACGAGATGTATCCCACGCCCCAGCAGTATCGCGTGGTGCCCCCCGCCGTCGCGGAGGAGCTCGAAGGCGCATTCCGCCCCGGCTTCTTCGGCGGCGTGTGCACGGTGGTGCTGAAGCTCTTCAACCTGGTGCAGCCGGACGTCGCCGTGTTCGGCAAGAAAGACCGCCAGCAGCTCAAGATCGTCCGGGGCATGGTGCAGCAGTTCAACCTGCCCATCGAGATCGTGCCGGCGGAGACCGTGCGCGCCGACGACGGCCTGGCATTGTCGTCGCGCAACGGCTACCTGACGGCGACCGAACGCGCCGAGGCACCGAACCTGCATCGCGTGCTGCGGGGCATCGCCGATGCCATCCTCGCCGGACGCCACGATTACGCCAACCTCGAAGCCACGGGCCGGGCGGAACTGGCCGCGCGGGGCTGGAAGGTCGACTACATCGCGATCCGCAACGGCATGGGCCTGCGCATCCCGCACCCGGAGGGCTTCGACCACCCCAGCGTGCTGCTGGTGCTGGCCGCCGCCACGCTGGGGGCAACCCGCCTCATCGACAACATCGACGTGATCCGCCAGGAAGGCAAGGATCCGGGGGGTTGACGGGCCCGGTGTCACTGGCGCGTCATGTCAACTTGCCATGCTTCGTCGTTTTTGCGCACACTCCTGCCCATGCGAATCCTGTCCCTGCTGCTGGCCGTCCTGACGGCCGCCGTCGCCCCTGCCACCGTCGCGCAGGAGGCATGGCCGTCCAGGCCGATCCGGCTGGTCGTGCCCTTCTCGCCGGGCGCCGGCACCGATACGGTGGCGCGCTATGTGGCGCAGAAGCTTTCCGACGCGATGAAGGCAACCATTCTCGTCGAGAACAAGACCGGCGCCGGGGGTGCGATTGGCGCCGCCGAAGTGGCCGCCGCGGCACCCGATGGCTACACGCTGCTCTTCGTCGCGTCGCCGTTCACCACGGTCGCCGCGTCGGCACGCGCACCCGGCTACGACCCGGTGAAGCAATTCGCGCCGGTGGCGCCCATCGCCTCCGGGCCGCTCGCCTTCGTCGTCAACGTCGACGTGCCCGCCAACACGATGCGCGAGTTCCTCGCGCTGGCCAAGGCGCAGCCGGGCAAGTTCAACTACGGCTCGGCCGGCAACGGCAGCGTCAATCACCTGGCGCTCGAGCTGATGAACAACCGCGCGGGCACGACGATCGTGCACGTGCCGTATCGCGGCATCGCCGACGCCACCAAGGACCTGCTGGGCGGTTCCATCCAGGCCATGACGGCATCGATTCCCGCCGCACTGCCGCTGCAGGCGGAAAAGCGCGTGAAGGTGCTGGCGGTCACGGGCCCGAAGCGCATTCCGCAGATGCCCGGCGTGCCGAGCTGGCAGGAAGAAGGCGTGCCCAATGCCAGCGTGATCAACTACTGGGGCATCGTCGCGCCGCTGGGAACGCCACCCGCGGTGATCGCGCGGATCAACACCGAAGTGCAGAAGATCCTGGCCTTGCCCGAAGTCAAGGAGCGCCTCGAGCGCGAAGGCGCGGAATTGATTCCGGGGCCACCGGCGCAACTGGGCGCGCTGATCGAAGGCGACCTCCTGCACTGGAAGAAGCTGATCGCCGACGGCAACCTGCGCTTCGACTGAAAGCGTGCGGGCCGTGCCCGCAGCGGACGCAGGATCAGCACGTTGCCGGCGCTGGTCAGGATCATGCAGCGTCGATGCGAACCGCGTCCATGCCTGTAAACGCGCGCAGCCGTTCGCACTCCGCGGCCAGCGCGGCGCCGAACGCGCGTGACCGCGGCGCCGTACCGACGTATTGCGGCGCGACGCGCAGCGTCCCCGCATCGGCCCGGACATTGGCCCAGCCGATGACGTCGTCGCGCCACAGAAGCGGCAGCGCGTAGTAGCCGAACTGCCGCTTCGCGGGCGGCGTGTAGGCTTCGAGGCGATACGCCCAGCCCCAGAATGCTTCAAAGCGCGGGCGATCCCACACCACCGGATCGAAGGGCGTGAGGAGGCGCACCGCATCGGGCACGTCGTCGCGCAGTTGTTCGCCGGCGGGCAACAGCCACGTCACCCCGTCGATGTCGTGCCGCGCAATCTCGGGCGCCGCCTGCAATGCCTTCAGCGTGCGCTCGCGCAGCGGTACGGAGACGGAACTGGTCGTGATCATCCGCACCAGCTGGCGGAACGATGCTTCGGGCAGGGGTGAGTACTGGTCGAGCAGCAGCAGCATCAGTGCGCGCGCACGCGCAGCCGCCGGCTGCGGCGCAGGGGCGGGCCCTGCCATCGCGTAAACCTTGATGCCCTGCTCGCGCCGGACGACATGCAGCTTGCCGCGGTAATGCAGGGCCTCGAGCGCGCGCGTCGTGGCGGACGAGACGCCGCCCCAGCCGTTGACCACCTGCGTGCGGCCGAAGGCGGCGGCGAGGTCGCGGGGATGCGCATCCCCAAGCTTGCCGACATGCGCCAGCACGCGCGCGGGCAGCCGTGGATGCTCGCGTTCGACCGACAGGCGATACGGCGTGCCGCGCGGATGCAGCAGCGCGCGAGTCTCCGCCGTCATCACGCTGTACGCATGGATGTAGTCCTCGGCCAGCGGCAACTCTGGATACTGGCGGTCGAGGTCGCCGACGCGATAGCCGGTGACGCGATGGCGCAGGATCAGGTCAGCGGCACGCGCGGGCGCGCGGATGGGGTCGAGCTGCACGAAGCGGAGCTTCTGCAGGGCTGCCGCGACATCCGGCAACGGGACCAGCGATCGCGCCACCGCGTGCGCACGCATGGCGCGCAAGGCGCGCGACAACGCCATGTCAGGCGGCCCGCAGCGCGTCGACGATCTTCATCCGCGACGCGCGCGCCGCCGGCAGAAAGCCGCCGATGAAGCCCATCAGCAGCGAGAACGCCAGCGACGTGACGATGATCTGCGGCGTCAGCGTGAAGTGGAACGCAATCTCGGCAAAGGTC
>JANNNM010000740.1:0-2595 GCA_031398535.1 Betaproteobacteria bacterium
GCGTTATCAGGGCGGCGGCTTCGTCGTCAAAGGCCCGTACGACTGACGCTGCAATCGCACCTGATTTTTTCGCAACCGGCGTCATGCCAACTGAACCTGAATCCACCCGAGGACACTTCATGAAACCGATTTCCCGTTTGATCGTCGGCCTGCTCGCCCCGCTTGGCCTGTCGATGCACATCACGGCGCACGCCACCGACTTTCGCTCGACCGACATCCACCCTGACGGCTACCCCACCGTCGACGCCGTCAAGTACATGGGCACCGTGCTGAACAAGCTCAGCGGCGGCAAGCACACGATCAAGGTCTTCACCGGCAACCAGCTCGGCGGCGAGAAGGACACGATCGAGCAGGTCAAGATCGGGGCGCTCGATCTCGTGCGCATCAATGTGGCCCCGATGAACAACATCTGCCCCGAGACGATGGTCCCGACGATGCCGTTCCTGTTCAAGTCGAAGGAACACATGCGCAAGACGCTGGATGGCCCGATCGGCGACGAGATCCTGAAGGCCTGCGCGGCCCAGGGCTACATCGGCCTCGCGTTCTACGACTCCGGTTCGCGCTCGCTCTACACGACCAAAAAGCCGATCAAGACGCTGGCGGACGTGAAGGGCATGAAGATCCGCGTGCAGCAGTCGGACCTGTGGGTCGCCCTGCTGCAGGCGATGGGTGCCAACGCCACGCCGATGCCGTACGGCGAGGTCTACACCGCGCTGAAGACGGGCCTTGTCGACGGTGCCGAGAACAACTGGCCCTCGTATGACACGTCGCGGCACTTCGAAGTCGCCAAGAACTACTCGATCACCGAGCACTCGATGGCGCCGGAAATGCTGCTGATGTCGAAGAAGATCTACGACACGCTGACCCCCGCCGAGCAGCAGATGTGGCGCGATGCCGCCAAGGCTTCGGTGCCCGTGATGCGCAAGTTGTGGGACGAGAAGGAATCGGCGTCGCGCGCCGTGGTCGAGAAGGGTGGCGCGCAGATCGTCGAAGTGGACAAGAAGTCCTTCCAGGACGCGATGAAGCCCGTGTACGACAAGTTCATCACCGACCCGAAGCTGAAGGCGATGGTCTCCAAGATCCAGGCATCGAACTGATCGTGTAGTGCATCGCGGATGGCGCGCCCTGCGCGTGCCATCCGCCCCTCTTTCGCCGCGCCACGCATCGATCGCGTCCCGGCGCCCCGCGGCCCCTCGGGATCCATCATGCTCACCCGCGTCAACGCGTTCCTCGCGAAGTACTGCCTGATCATCGCGGTCATCGGCCTCTACGCCATCGTCGCCGCCGTCGCCTTCCAGGTGTTCGGCCGCTATGTCATGAACGACACGCCCACGTGGGCCGAGGCCCTGACGCTGGTGCTGATCCTGTATGTGGCCCTCTTCGGCGCTGCCGTCGGCGTGCGCGATGCCGGCCACATCGGCATGGAGTCGCTGCTGGTGCTCGTCAGTGAAGAGTGGCGCCGCCGCCTGGAGGTGGTCATCCACTTCCTCGTGGCCATCTTCGGTGCGCTGATGGTGGCCGGCGGTTGGGGCCTTACCTCGGGCGTGCTGTCGTACAAGATCCCGACCCTCGGCATTTCCGAAGGCTGGCACTATGCGCCGCTGCTGTTGTCGGGCGCGCTGATCTTCCTCTTTTCGGTGGAGCACATCATCGCCAACCTGCAGCGCAAGGAGGTCGAACCAGCATGGCTCTGACCATCCTCTGCGTCACGTTCCTGTTCTTCCTCGTCATCGGCGTGCCGGTGGCCTTTGCCATCGGCCTGTCCGCCGTGTGCACCATCCTGTATGAAGGCCTGCCGTTCATCGTCATCTTCCAGCGGATGATGAGCAGCATGAACGTGTTCAGCTTCCTGGCGATCCCGTTCTTCATCTTCGCCGGCGAGTTGATGCTGTACGGCGGCATTGCCGGGAAGATCGTGGTCTTTGCCAAGAATCTGGTGGGCCATGTGCGCGGTGGTCTCGGCATGTCCAATGTCGTGGCGTGCACGCTCTTCGGCGGCATCTCCGGTTCGCCGGTGGCCGACGTGTCCGCGATGGGGTCCGTGATGATCCCGATGATGAAGAAGGAAGGTTACGACGCCGACTATGCGGTCAACGTGACCACCCATGCGTCGCTGGTGGGGGCGCTGACGCCTACGTCGCACAACATGATCATCTATTCGCTGGCCGCGGGCGGCAAGGTGTCGATCGGCGCGCTGATCCTGGCGGGGGTGATGCCCACCATCGTGCTGGCGGTGTGCATGCTGGTGGCCGCCTACCTGGTGGCCGTGCACCGCGGCTATCCGGCCGGCGTGTTTCCCGGGTGGCCCGAAGTGTGGCGGTCGGCGGCGGCGGCCATTCCCGGATTGTTCGTGGCCGTGATCATCATTGCGGGCATCCTGTCCGGTGTGTTCACCGCGACGGAATCGGCGTCCATCGCCGTGCTGTACGCGATGTTCGTCACGGTGGTGGTGTACCGGACGATGTCGCGCGAGAACTTCCTCAAGGCCTCGGCCAAGGCGGTGAAGACCACGGGCGTCGTGCTGCTGCTGATCGGCGTGTCGGGCACGTTCCAGTACCTGATCGGGCTCTACCAGGTCGCGGATCTGACGGGCAC
>JANNNM010000715.1:0-1264 GCA_031398535.1 Betaproteobacteria bacterium
ATCTGCACCCAGGTCGTGGCCGTCATGCCGCCGAAAAGCACGTACACCATCATCAGCCCGCCGACGAGCACCACGGCTATCCAGTAGTCGAGGCCGAACAGCAGCTTGATCAGCGCGCCGGCGCCCACCATCTGGGCGATCAGGTAGAACGCCACCACGACCAGCGTGCCTGATGCCGCGAACACCCGGATGGGGGTTTGCGCGAAGCGATAGCCGGCCACGTCGGCAAAGGTGAACTTGCCGAGGTTGCGCAGACGTTCCGCCATCAGGAACGTGATGATCGGCCAACCGACCAGGAAGCCGATGGAGTAGATGAGGCCATCGTAGCCCGTGGCCATGACGGCGGCTGAGATGCCGAGGAACGAGGCGGCCGACATGTAGTCGCCGGCGATGGCCAGACCATTCTGAAAGCCGGTGATGCCGCCGCCTGCCGTGTAGAAGTCAGCCGCCGACTTGGTCTTGGCAGCGGCCCATTTGGTAATGAAAAGCGTGGCGACGACAAAGACGCCGAACATGCCGATCGCCACCCAGTTGGTCGCCTGCTTGTCCGTTTGCCCGAGGTCGCCGCCGGCCGCCAGTACTGCACCGCTCAGAAGCAGCGCGCCGACACCGGCACCAACGAACCCGGCCCTCATCGGGTGGCCTCCGCCAGGATTTCTGCCGTCAACCGGTCGTACTCGCCATTGGCACGACGAACATAGATGCCGGTGATCAGGATCGTGATCAGGATGACCCCGAGGCCGATCGGGATGCCGAGCGTGGTCACGCCGGTGCCGATGGGCTGCGCCAGGAAGGGCTTATTGAATGCAATCAATGCGATATAGCCGAAGTACACGACCAGCATCACGAGGGTGAGGCTCCACCCGAAGGTGTTCCGCCGGCGCCGCAGTTCGTGATACTTCGGATTGGCCTCGATGCGGGCAACGATGGAATCACTCATGATCGGTCTCCTAGAGGCCGAACGATCTCACTGCGGGCGGACTCTTGCATTGACGTAGAACAATGCTGCGGCGATTATTGATTCAGGTGAGCCCGTCCGGCCTTTCGCCCCTGGAGACGTGAACGATGAAGATCCTGCTGCCGCTCGACGGTTCCGACGCCTCGCTCGAGGCGGTTCGCTACGCCATTGCGTTGGTTCACGGCGGTCTCCGTGCCACCTTCGTGCTGGCCAACGTGCAGGAGCCGACGCATCTCTATGAAGTGGTGATGGTGCCCGATGCCGAGGTGCTCGCGAAAGCCACGCAAGCCGCCGGACTGCATGCGA
>JANNNM010000723.1:0-2154 GCA_031398535.1 Betaproteobacteria bacterium
CCAGCAGGCGGTTCTGGCTGTCGAGGAAGATGACCAGGAACGCCTCATACGGCAGCGGTGCCATCGTCAGGCGCAGGTAGTCGCGCACGGCCTCCGGCGAGGACAACGCATCGCGCTGCGCCACGTCGCACAGCAGCGCCCGCCGCACGAACTCGACCATGGCCTTCAATTCCGCCGTGCGCGCGGGACCGAGGCCGCGCAGGCCACGCAGTTCCTTCGTGCCCGCCGCCAGCACGCCCGCCGCACCGCCGAAGCGTTCGAGCAGGCCCCGCGCGACCTCCAGCACCGGGCGCCCCGGGACGCCGGTGCGCAACAGCACCGCCAGCAATTCCGCGTCCGTGAGCGCAGCAGGACCAAAGGCCAGCAGGCGTTCGCGCGGACGCTCCGGGCAATCTAGCGCAGCATCGACCACGGTGGCTCCTTGAACAAAATGGTGTCGGTTGCGCGCGACGCGACCCACCGCGACACCGCGTCAAACCCCTGTGCACAAAGTGTAAACTTCGCCGCAAGCATCTCTCCATCAGCCGAACAGACGAGCCCACCGATGACCGTTACCGAAGCCCGCAACCGCACCGGCGATGGCCCGGCGCGCGTGGTGCTGGGCATCACCGGCGGCATCGCGGCCTACAAGGCGGCTGAGCTGACCCGGCTGCTGATCAAGGGTGGCACCGTCGTCGATGTCGTGATGACCGACGCGGCCACCCGCTTTGTCAGCGCGCTCACGTTCCAGGCACTGTCCGGCCGACCGGTGTTGAGCGACCTGTGGCACAGCGGCTCCGACAATGGCATGGGCCACATCAATGCGTCGCGCGGCGCCGATGCCATCCTGGTCGCGCCCGCCTCCGCTGACTTTCTGGCGAAACTCGCGCACGGCCGCGCCGACGACCTGCTCTCCACGCTGTGCCTCGCGCGTGAATGTCCGCTTCTGGTCGCGCCCGCGATGAATCGCCAGATGTGGGCGAACGCGGCCACCCAGCGGAACATCGCGCAACTACGCGCCGACGGCGTCACGATCCTCGGCCCCGACAACGGTGAGCTCGCCTGCAACGAGAACGGGGATGGCCGCATGCTGGAGGCCGAGGAGCTGTTCGCTGCGATGGTCGCCTTCGTGCAGCCGAAGGTGCTGGCCGGCACGCGCGTGCTGCTGACCGCCGGACCCACATTCGAAGCCATCGATCCCGTGCGCGGCATTACCAACTCCAGCTCGGGCAAGATGGGGTTTGCGCTGGCACAGGCAGCCGCCGACGCGGGTGCTGTCGTGACGCTGGTAGCGGGGCCGACGTCGTTATCCACGCCCCATGGCGTGACGCGCGTGGATGTCGTCAGCGCCGCCGGCATGGCGAAGTCCGTGTTGGGGTTGGCGGGTGCCGCCGATGTGTTCATCGCCGTCGCCGCGGTGGCCGACTACACCCCCGCCGTGGTGGCCTTGCAGAAAATGAAGAAGACCACCGACGCGTTGACGCTGACGTTGCAACCCACTGTCGATATCCTGACCACCGTCGCCGCGCTGCCGGACGCGCCGTACTGCGTCGGCTTCGCCGCAGAGAGCCAGGACGTGGAGCGCCTGGGGGAGGAAAAGCGGCAGCGCAAAAAGGTGCCGCTGCTGATTGCCAATCGCGCGCAGGATGCATTGGGCAGCGATTTCAATGAAGTCACGTTGCTGGATGCTACCGGTACGTTGCCATTGCCGCGGATGCGCAAGCTTGAATTGGCGCGGCGGCTGGTGGGCGAGATCGCGAAGCGGTTGCCGGGGGCTTCACGTTGAGTTCGGTTGCGCGTCCGTTAGTTGCGCTGAAGATTCTTGATGAGCGAATTCGGCCGCATTTGCCGGCCTATGCCACGCCAGGTTCCGCCGGGCTGGATCTGCGGGCGTGCATTGATGCGCCGCTGGTCATTGCGCCGGGTTCCACCCATCTGATCCCGACGGGCATTGCCATTCATATCGGCGATCCGGGACTTGCGGCCATCATCCTGCCGCGGTCAGGGTTGGGGCACAAGAACGGGATCGTACTGGGCAACCTGGTGGGTCTCATCGATTCGGACTACCAGGGACCGTTGATGGTTAGCTGCTGGAACCGGGGTTCGGGAGCGTTTGTACTCAATCCACTCGACCGGCTGGCACAGTTGGTGCTGGTGCCGGTGGTGCAGGCGGAT
>JANNNM010000767.1:0-3209 GCA_031398535.1 Betaproteobacteria bacterium
GGCCGCGATGATGTATTGCACCGACTGGCGCGCGTACGGGTTGGCGGCGGCGCCTTTCGTCGGGGGCGTGACGCTGTCGGGCGTGCACGATCTCGCCCCGATGCCGTATTTCTCGTACAACGTCGACCTGAAGCTTGATGCCGCCGAAGCGGCGCGTCTCTCGCCCGCGGATTTCGCGCCGACGACCACAGCGCCACTGCTCATCGCCTGCGGCGCGATGGAAACCTCCGAGTTCCTGCGCCAGTCCGACCTGCTGTGGGAAGCCTGGCCGCAGGTGCGGCGCCCGGCGTCCGCGCCGATGTTCATTGCCGATACCCACCACTTCAGCGTCGTGCTGGAGTACGCACGCCCGGAAAGTGCGCTGACGCAGGCCACGCTGGGGTTGTTGCGTTGATCGTGGCGCGTGGGTTCGTTGCGCGCTTGGCGCTTCGTTGGATAGGTTGGTTATTCAGCGTCGCCGCGGCGAGCGGCGGGCCGTGCGGGGCGGGCTTTGGTCGCCGTAAGCTATCGCTCGGGCGCGTGAGAGCGAAAAACGGTTAAGCGAAACGGCGTCAGCGCAACGGCCGTGGGGCGGGCTCAGGGCCGTTTCGGGATCGCATTTTCGCTGTCACGCACCGGTCGGGACGGCTCGAATGCGCCCGCCCCGCACGGCCCGCCACTCACCGCGGCGGTGGACACGGTTTCCGTACGCGCTACGAGTCACGCGTTTGCAGGCGAGGCTTTAGCCTCGCGGGTATGGCGCCGCATTGAACCCGCGAGGCTAAAGCCTCGCCTACAACCAGCGATATCGGCACCAGTAGGTTTGCCAATGCCACGGACCGCGAAGCGGTGCGGGGCGAGGCGCGTCTCGGCGGGCGCATTGGAGCCGTCCCGACCGGTGCGTGACAGCGAAAATGCGATCCCGAAACGGCCCTAAGCCCACCCCACCGCCGTAGCGCTGACGCCGTTTCGCTTAACCGTTTTTCGCTCTCACGAACCCGAGCCATAGCTTACGGCGACCTAAGCCCGACGAGATGCGCCTCGCCCCGCGCCGCGCCACGACCAACAGAAGACCGCCCACGACGAGCAGAACCGTCCGCCCCTTGTAGGCCCGCGACCTATTGACAACTGACCGACGGTCACTTACGCTTCGAGTTCAAGTGACTCGCGGTCATTTAGAGACCGTTCAAGGGACAAGACATGGTCATCCGGCAACGGGCCATCCAGGCCGAAGACAAGCAGGAGCGGCATCACGCCATTCTCGACGCGGCCGAGCGGTTGCTGCTGCGCGCGCCGGATCGCGTCGCCAATGTCGCCGAGGTGGCCGACGAGGCCGGGCTTGCCAAGGGCACCGTCTATCTCTACTTCCCGAGCAAGGAAGAACTGCTGCTGGCCGTGCATGAGCCCAACATCGACGGCTTCTTTCGCGCGCTGATCGAGCGCCTGCAAAGCGACGCGCCGGCCGCCATCGGCGACGTGCTGGCGCTGACACACGAGCATATGGTCGCGCCGCCCTTGTTCCTGCCGCTGGCCGCGCGCTGCTTCGGCCTGATGGGCCAGAGCATGCCAGCCGATGCCGGTTTTGCGTTCAAGCAACGGATGGCGCAGCGGCTGCAGACCGCGGGCGCCGGCCTTGAGCGGCACTTTCCCGAGCTTGAAGTTGGCGGTGGCCTCGCGCTGCTGCGGTACAGCTACGCGCTGATCCTCGGCCTGTGGCAGATGTCGCCCGCCGCGCAGGGCCACGGCGCCGGTTGCCCACTGACGCAAGGTGATCTGCCGTCGCCCGTGTTCAACTATTCGTATCCCGACGAACTCGATCGCGCGTTGACGGCGTTGTGGGAAGGCACCGTCGGTCGGCGCCTCGCCACAACGCAACCGCTGCAAGGAGTACGTCCATGAGCGCCCGCCACTTCAGCACAGGCATGGCAATCGTGCTCGCCGCCACATTGCTCGCTGCGTGTGGCAGCAAGGAGCCGCCGGCGCCGCCGGTACGGCCCGTGCTGCTGACGCGTGTCTCCGTCGGCGCCGGTGCCGACACCGCCGTCTTCGCCGGCGAAGTGAAGCCGCGCCACGAAACCGACCTGGGCTTCCGCATTGCCGGCAAGGTGGTCGAGCGTTTCGTCGATACCGGCGCGCGCGTGCGTCGCGGGCAGGCGCTGGCCCGGCTCGACCCCGCGGACGTCGCGCTGCAGTCCGATGCCGCGAAGGCGCAGGTCGCCGCCACCGAAACCGAATACAAGTTCGCGCAGGCGGAGTACGACCGGTACCAGAACCTGTTCAAGGAAAAGTTCATCAGTGCGTCCGCGCTCGACGGCAAGCGCAACACCGTCGATGCCAACCGTGCCAAGTACGAACAGGCCAAGGCCAATCTCGCGGTCGCGCAGAACCAGTCGAGCTACGCGACGCTGGTGGCCAACGAAGACGGCATGATCACCGCGGTCAATGTCGAGCCGGGCCAGGTGGTCACCGTCGGCCAGTCCGTCGTGCGCCTGGCGCGCGAATCCGAGCGCGAAGTGCTGATCAGCGTGCCTGAGAACCGCCTGAAGGAACTGACCGGCGCGGGCCAGCTGGTGGTCGCGTTGTGGGCCAACCCCGGCAAGCTCTACCAGGGGAAGGTGCGCGAAGTGTCGCCCTCCGTCGATCCCGCCACGCGGACTTTTGCGGCGCGCGTGTCGATCCTCGATGCCGATCCGTCGGTGCAATGGGGAATGACCGCGAACGTCGGTGTCGTGAATGCCACGGCCATGCCCACGGCCGTGCTGCCGCTGACGTCGATCTACCAGAAGGATGGCAAGCCTGCCGTGTGGCGCTATGCCGCGGACACGCACCAGGTCAGCCTGGTGCCCGTGACGGTTGGCCAGTATCGCGAGGACGGCGTGGTCGTCACGTCGGGACTTGCCGATGGGGACATCATCGTCGCCGCCGGCGTCCACAAGCTGCAGCCGGGCCAGGTCGTGCGCCCGTACGAAGGCGGCGCGATGCCGAAGCCGGGCGTTCCCGCGCCGGAAGGCCCGCGCGATGCTGCGGCGCGCCCGGTGAGTTCCGCGCCGCTGGCCTCGGCGCCGCGCACCTGACGTCAAGCGCCTGCCATGACCATCCCCACCGTACCCGGTGGCGCGAGCGGCTCGCGCTTCAACCTTTCCGAATGGGCATTGCGCCACCGTTCGATCGTGCTGTTCGCGATCATCGTGTTCGCCGTCGCGGGTTTCCTGTCCTACGAGCGCCTTGGC
>JANNNM010000798.1:0-6741 GCA_031398535.1 Betaproteobacteria bacterium
AGAAGGCATTGCTGACCGCGCGCAGCGTGCCGTATGCGCCGCGTCCGGCGAAGCTGCGCGACCGGCTGGCGCTGGCCTACGTGCTGCTGGTGTCGGCGGCAATGCTGACCGTGATGGGCATGGCGGTATTCGGATCTTTCGTGAAGTTCTGGCCCTACAACCTGTCGCTCACGCTGGCGCACTACACTTATGGCTACGAGGAAGCCAATGTGCAGCATGCGTATCGCAACAGCCTCGTGCTGGCGGCGTGGTGCGCGGTGCTGGGTGCGGCCATCACGTTCACCGGCGCGTACTGGGTCGAGAAAACGCGGGGCGCCGACTGGCTGCGTCCGCTGATCCGCTTCCAGGCGATGCTGCCGATGGCCGTGCCGGGCATGGTGCTGGGGATCGGCTACATCCTTTACTTCAACAATCCATCCAATCCGCTGCACTGGCTCTATGGCACGATGTCCATCCTCGTCATCTGCACGGTGATCCACTTCTATTCATCGAGCCATCTCACGGCCGTGACGGCGCTGAACCAGATGGACGGCGAGTTCGAGTCGGTCTCGGCGTCCTTGAAAGTGCCGTTCTACAAGACCTTCTGGCGCGTGACAGTCCCCGTGTGCCTGCCATCAGCGCTCGACATCGGCCGCTATTTCTTCGTCAACGCGATGACGACCATCTCGGCGGTCGTGTTCCTGTACTCGCCCAAGACCACGCTGGCCGCCATCTCGATCCTGCAGCTCGACGAGGCAGGCGCCATCGGCTCGGCCGCCGCAATGGCGTCACTGATCATGGTCACGTCCGCGATCGTCACGGTGATCACACTGGCGGCCGAGGGCATGCTGCTGCGACGCACGCAGCGCTGGCGCAGCGTGGCCAGGACGTAGAATGCTGCGGAAATCGAAGCTGCGAAAGGAACCACGATGAGCAACCACGACCGCGATCCCATCCTGCTGACGCCCGGCCCCCTGACCACGTCGCTCGCCACGAAGATGGCGATGCTGCGCGACTGGGGTTCCTGGGACAGCTCGTTCAACGCCGTCACTGCACGGCTCCGCGAGAAGCTCACCGCGATCCTGCATGCGGCCGACAGCCACGTGTGCGTCCCGCTGCAGTGCAGCGGCACCTTCGCCGTCGAAGGCGCGATCAACACGCTGGTGCCGCGCGACGGCCACCTGCTGGTGCTGATCAACGGCGCGTACGGGAAGCGGCTGGCCAAACTTGCCACGATGATGGGCCGCAAAGTCTCCACGTTCGAAACCGCCGATGACGTACCCACCACCGCCGCGGACGTCGAGCGGCTGCTGAAGGCTGATCCGTCGATCACGCACGTGGGCGTCATCCACTGCGAGACCTCCACCGGCATCGAGAATCCGCTGCAGGCCATCGCCCAGGTGGTGGCGCGCGAGGGGCGGCGGTTGATCGTCGACGCGATGAGCTCCTTCGGCGCATTGCCCATCGATGCGCGGACCACGCCGTTCGACGCGTTGATCGCGGCCTCGGGCAAGTGCATCGAGGGGCCCCCCGGCATGGGCTTCGTGTTCGCGCGGCGCGAGGTGCTCGAAAAATGCGCCGGCAACAGCACCTCACTTGCGCTCGACCTGCACGACCAGTGGGTCTACATGGAGAAGACGACGCAGTGGCGCTTCACGCCCCCCACGCACGTGGTGGTGGCGCTCGACACGGCGCTCGACCAGTTCCTCGCGGAGGGCGGCCAGCCTGCACGCTTCGCGCGCTACGCGGCCAACTGCGCGACGCTGCTGAGCGGCATGCGCGAGATGGGATTCCGGTCCTTCCTGCCGGCGGCGATCCAGGCACCGATCATCGTCACGTTCCACGCGCCCGCCGATTCGCGCTACGCGTTCAACGCGTTCTACGAGCGCGTGCGCGACCGCGGTTTCGTGCTGTATCCGGGCAAGCTGACGCAGATGGAAACCTTCCGCGTCGGGTGCATCGGCGCGATCGGACCCACCGAGATGCGGCACGCCGTCAATGCGATCCGCGATTCGCTGGCGGATCTGGGCATCGGGCAGGTCGCGCCTGCCGCGCCGCGCGCGGTGGCCTGACCTTCATCGTGCCGGCACGCCGCGCCTAGGGCGTTGCGCGCATCGACCGCAGCACGCCCGCCGCGGCACCTTGCGGGTCCATGGCACCGTGGCGCACCAGCGCATCCAGCACGACAAGGCTGGCCTCCGGGGTGACCTGGTCGGGGCCGTCCGTCAGGGCGATCAGCCGCGCGGCTTCGGCCAGCGGCACGCAGCGATGTTCCACCGCCTCGCCGTCCTGGTTGGCCGGGATGTGATCGTGGTGAAGCGCGATGTCGAACACGACGATTGTTTCGCGGAAGAGCCCGCCGTCGGTGTCGCGGACGATGGGCAGTGTGGCGGCCTCGGTCGCTGCCCGCGCCACTGCATCGCGCATTCCAGCCTCTTCCCATGCTTCTTTCACGAACGCGTCCCGCAGGCCCATGCCGGCGGGCACGCCGCCGCCGACCAGGTTGTCCAGCATGCCGGGGTCGATGGCCTTGGTGGGGCTCCGTCGCGCGAACCACATGCGCAGTTCGCTGCCATCCCGCACCAGGCCGTTGCCATGCACCGCCCACGAGTGGATACCGAAGTACCGCGCCGCCGCGCGCTCGAGCAGGAACCACGGCGGCAGGTCGAAGGATGGCCCCACCGCATAACGCTCGTCGCGCCACGGCGAAAGCGTGCCCTCCGATGCCAGCGTGCGCGCGACGCGGGCCAGCGATTCGCTGCGCGCATCCGGCGAATCGAGCGACGGTACGAAGTCCACGGTGCTGTCTGCCACGGCGAATACGTCGTCGAAGCGCGCGAGTCTGGCGGCGCGTGCGGGCGCGATCCAGCCCGCGATTGCACCATCGACGCGCAGAGGCCATTGGGGAACCGGAGGTGCCGCCAGCAGCGGGGCGAACCGCCGCGCAATGGCGGTATCGAGGGTCGCATCGATCATCCGGCGGATTCTACGCAACCGCGGCATTGATGCTTCGGCAGCCCGATGCCACGTGAGAAAATAGCGGTCATCGGCGCACGCCCCATCCCATTCCGGAATCTCGTTCATGACCGCCCACATCATCTACGGCAAGGCCGTCGCGCTTCGCGTCACCGACCAGGTGCGCCTCGATGTCGCCGCGCGGGTGGCCGCCGGGCATCCGGCGCCCGGACTGGCGGTCGTGCTGGTCGGCGAGAATGCCGCGTCGCAGGTCTATGTACGCAACAAGCGCAAGACCACGGAAGGGGTCGGCATGCAGTCGTTCGCCTTCGACCTGCCGACCACCGCCAGTGAAGCCGAGGTGCTGGCGCTGGTGGACCGGCTCAACGCCGATCCTGCGGTCAACGGCATCCTGGTCCAGCTGCCGCTGCCGAAGCAGATCGACGCCGAGCGCGTGATCGAACGCATTGCGCCGAAGAAGGATGTCGACGGCTTCCACCCGTACAACATCGGCCGGCTGGTGCTGAAGATGCCGATCCTGCGTCCGTGCACGCCTTACGGCTGCATGCGGCTGCTGGAGGAAACGGGTGTCAGCCTGGTCGGCCTGCATGCAGTGGTGATCGGCCAATCGAACATCGTCGGCCGGCCGATGGCGCTTGAACTGCTGATGGCACGGTGCACGGTGACGATCTGCCATTCTGCCACGCGTGACCTGCCGGGTCTGGTGCGCCAGGCCGATATCGTCGTCGCGGGAGTGGGCAAGGCGAAGTTCGTGCCTGGCGCGTGGCTGAAGCCCGGCGCCATCGTCATCGACGTCGGCATCAACCGCACCGAGGATGGCAAGTTGTGCGGCGACGTGGACTTCGAGTCAGCGAAAGAGGTTGCGGGCTGGATCACGCCGGTGCCGGGCGGCGTGGGTCCGATGACCATCGCCACGCTGCTGCGCAATACGCTGCGTGCAGCGCAGTGGCAGGACGAAGCGTAGCGGCGCGATTGGCGGCGCGTCACGCACCCCGCAAGTGCCACGCCTTCGGCCGCGTGAACGTCTCGATGCCATAGGTTGAAAGCGTCAGGCCGATACCCGAATGCTTGACGCCCGACCACGGCAGCCGCGGGCTGACGCGATCACAGCAGTTCCAGTAGACGCTTCCGGCCTGCACCTGCGAGAGGATCCGCCGTGCGCGCGCCGCGTCCTTCGTGAATACCCCCGCCGTCAGGCCGTACTCGGTGTCGTTCATCAGGTCGACTGCCGCTTCGTCATCCGCCACGGCCTGCAGGCCGATGATCGGCCCGAACGATTCCTCGCGCATCAGCAGCATCGAGTGATCGGCATCGGCCAGCACCGTCGGCGCGAACCAATGGCCCTTGCCCTTCAACGGCTGTCCGCCGGTCAGCAGCTTGGCGCCCTTGCGGGTGGCGTCGGTCACCTGCTTGCGCAGCACCGCCAATTGCGGTTTGCGCGTGATCGCGCCGATGTACGTCTTCTCGTCGAGCGGATCGCCGACCTTGAAGCCTTTGACTTCCGCCACGAAAGCCGCGACGAACGCGTCGTAGATCTTCTCGTGCACGTACACGCGCTCAACGGCGCAGCACGATTGCCCGCTGTTGTAGAACGCGCCGTCCGCGATGCCCGCCGCAGCAGCGGCGACATCGACGTCCTCGCAGACATAGATCGGGTCTTTGCCGCCCAGTTCGAGCTGCGTCTTGATCATCCGCCGGCCGGTGCTGGCCGCAACCTTGGCCCCGGTGGCGTACGACCCGGTGAAGAACACGCCGTCGACCGCCTGCTTCAACAATGCCGCGCCGGTCTTGCCGTCGCCCACCACGGCGATGAACACATCCTCCGGAACGCCGGCGGTATGCAGCATGTCGGCGATCTTCAAGCCCGAGAGCGTCGAGTACTCCGAGGGCTTGTACAACACCGCATTGCCCGCCAGCAGCGCCGGCACGAAGACATTGCCGCCGACGAAGTACGGGTAGTTCCACGCCGAGACATTGGCGATCACGCCCAGGGGATCGAAGGCGATCCGCTCTTCGAGCTTGCCAGCGGCATCGACCAGCACCTTCTTGTCGCGCAGCGTTCGCGTGGTCTCGGCGAGAAAGAAATCGATGCGCGCGACCAGTCCGTTCAACTCGTTGCGCGATTGCCTAATCGGCTTGCCCACTTCCTGCGTCAGCGTCCGCGCCAGCTCATCGATCCGGGACAGGACCAGCGCGCGGAACTTCGTGATGACCGCCAGCCGGTGGCGCAGCGGCTTCTTCGCCCACGCCGGCTGCGCGGCGCGGGCGCGCTTGTACTTGGCGGCAACCGCTTTCGCGTTGTCGGCGGTGACGTCGGCCAGCTCGGCGCCGGTGGCAGGATTGAAGATCTTCATCGGGATGTTTCGTTCTAGAGGGCGTAGGCCGCGGATTTGTGGCGCGCGGCAGTCGCCAGGAAGTCATCGAGCAACGGCGTGTCATCGATGAACGATGCATCGCCTTCCGGGTGGAACTCGGGATGCCATTGCACGCCGAGGACATAGGAGGTGCCGGTGCCGCGCACCGCTTCCACAATGCGGTCAGGCTCCGACCAGGCCTCGACGACCAGGTCGCGTCCCAGGTCCTTCACCCCCTGGTGGTGCACCGAATTGGTCTTGACGAGCGGCTGCGACGGATACAGCGCCGCGAGTCCCGAACCGGGCACGATCGACGTGGCGTGGCAGTTCCGGTCGTAGATCGACTGCATCCGGTGGCGCTGCGCGCCGGGACACTGCGTGGGAATGTCCTGGTAGAGGGTGCCGCCGTGCGCCACGTTGATCAGCTGTGCGCCACGACAAAGACCGAGCACCGGCTTGCCGAGATCGACGAATGCCCGGAACAGCGCGATCTCGTAGTCATCGCGGACGCGGTCGCCATTCCACTGCGGCTTCATCGCGGTCTCGCCGTAGGTGGCAGGGCAAACGTCCGAGCCGCCCATCAGCACCAGCGCGTCCAGCGCCGCGGCATAGTCCGCCACCGTGATCCGGCTGGTGGAACGCCGCGTACGGCCGGCGGGCGAGGGCACCATCATCGGCAGCACATCGCGCTGCATCAGCCAGTGCGCGACATTCTGCTCGATGTACTGGAGCGTCATGCCCTGGAAGACGGCGCGCGGCTCGCTGTCGTGGAAGAAGCAGGCGGAGACCCCGATCTGCAGCATGGTTCAGTTGCCGGCGCTACAGCGCCGCAGCAAAGAGTTTTTCGAAATCCGCCGCCGTGCACTTGCGTGGATTGGTCTGGTGGCAGATGTCGTTGACGGCAATTTCCACCAGCCGTGGAATGTCCGACTTCTGCACCGTGCGTGGCGCACAGTTGTCGGAAAGCCTGGCGGGGATGCCGAGCGAGGCCTTCAACGCGGTCAGCCACGCGATGAACGCCTTGGCGCGGGCCTCCGGCGTGCCGGTGTCGCCGCCGGGCGCGCCCGCGACGTGCGCCAGTTCGGCCATCTTGGCGGTGGCGGCCGGCAGGTTGAAGTGCATCACGTGGTCGATCATGATGCCGTTGGCAAGCCCGTGATGCAGATCGGCAACCGTGGACAGCGCGTGCGCGCAGGAATGCACCGCCCCCAGGTCCTTCTGGAACGCGATCGCGCCCATCATCGAGCTCATCATCATGTCGGCACGGGCCTGCAGGTCCTTCGGCTGCTTGACCGCGGTGACCAGCGCGCGCGCGGCGATGCGCGTGCCCTCGAGCGCGATGCCGTCGCACAGCGGGTGGTAGGCGGGCGACAGGTAACTCTCGACGTTGTGCGTCAGCGCGTCCATGCCGGTCGCCGCGGTCACGGCAGGC
>JANNNM010000803.1:0-1135 GCA_031398535.1 Betaproteobacteria bacterium
GGAAGGCATTCATGATGCCCCACACGGTGCCGAAGAGCCCGATGTACGGCGATACCGAGCCCACGGTGGCAAGGCCGGAAAGACTCGACTCCAGCGCATCGATCTCGCGCTGGTAGGCGGCGCGCATCGCGCGGCGCGCGCTGTCGAGCGTGACCGCAGAGGACGTGCCCTGCTTGCGATGCTTCGCGTACTCGCGGAAGCCGGCCGTGAAGATGTGTTCCATGCCGCTGCCGGTGCGCGCCTGCGCAGTGCGCGAATAGAGCTCGGCCAGGTCGCCGCCCTTCCAGAAATCGTCTTCAAAGCGGTCGGTGTCGCGCGTGGCGCGCCGCAGCTGGAACATCTTGAGGAAGATCTGCCACCACGACCACAGTGAGAGCAGCACCAGCAGCGCCATCACCGCCTGCACGACGACGGAGGCCTGCAGGATCAGGGATACGAAGGACAGGTCGGCGTGCACGTTCAAGTGATGCTCTCCAGGCGTTGCAGCAATGAGGCGGGAATGCGCACGGGGCGCCAGCGCACGGTGTCGACGCAGGCCAGCGTGACGCGCGCGGCAGTGAGGACTTCGCCGTCGCGCTCGACTCGTTGCGCGGCGATGAGGCGGCTGCCACCCACGTCCTCGACTTCGACCGTGACCTCGAGCCTATCGTTCAGCCGCGCGGGCCGCCGATAGTCGATATCGCAGCGATGCACGACGAATACCATGCCATGTTCGCTTTCGAACGCGGCCAGCGGATGTCCGGCGGCCTCCAGCCACTCGGTGCGCGCGCGTTCCATGTACTTGAGATAGTTGGCGTAGTAGACGACGCCGGCGGCGTCGGTGTCCTCATAGTAAACGCGGACCGGGAAGCGGAATGGCTCCCCCCGAAGCGCCGCTTCGCGTCGCCTCCCCCGAAGGGGGCGAGCGGCTCGAGACGGCTCTTCGCCGCTCATGCGGGTTCCCCGGGCATCATTCGTTGAACAGGTCGGCGCCCGCGCCCGAGGTGGGCGGCGTCAGCCCGAAGTGCCGCCACGCGAGCGCGCTGGCCACGCGGCCGCGCGAGGTGCGCTGCAGGAAGCCCTGCTGGATCAGGAAGGGCTCGAGCACGTCCTCGATGGTATCGCGCTCCTCGCCGATCGCCGCGGCGAGGTTGTC
>JANNNM010000811.1:0-2435 GCA_031398535.1 Betaproteobacteria bacterium
GCCGAAGCCGACGGGCGCGGTCCCTGAGTGCTTGCCGTCCGGCCAGTACACAAAGCCGGGAACGGCCACCGTGTCGATCTTGCCGCCGCGGCCCTCTTCGACGAAGTACCCGGTGACGAGCGCGCGCTTCAGTTTCGCGAAGAACTCCTCCGAGTCGGGGGAGTTCGTGCCGAGTTCGCGGTCGAAGCTGCCGTCAGCCGCACCCTGCCGGATCAGGGATCGCAGCATCGCAAGGTGACCTACGTGGGCGGGTTGCAGCATGATGCGCACAGCCGGTGATCAGGACGAACCGACTCTACGCTTGCCGCGCGCGCCGGGTGGGTCGTCTTACAGGCGGCACGAATCGAGGCGTGAACGGTGAGCGCGCATCAATGCGTGCCGGCGGCACCTGCGGCCGACCGGATCCTGGCCGCCATCTCGGGCGGCGCCTGGTCCGCCAGATACCACGTGCACAGCGTCGTTTCCGCCATCGCGGAGAACCCGAGCGAGCGCAGCAGGTGGGACATCGCGGCGGCATTGCTGCCTTGCGGATTGACGCGCACCAGGTGGGTCATCCGTCCCGCGGGCGTGGTCAGCATCGCCGTGATCATCGCGCGGCCATGCCCGTTGCCACGCCACGCCGGCGCGATCGCGGCAAGCCAGAGTTCGAAGCCCGCGCCGTCCAGTGACTTGAACATGCCGAAGCCGGCGGGCGGCCCATCATGCTGCGGCCCGGGCCCATAGACATAGCCATGGGCCGGCACCGTCAGCAGGTGACCTTCCGTGGCCATGGTGGTGAACCGGCCCTCCTGCAGCGCGCGCTCGAGATTGGCGAAGAATACTTCGGCTGCAAGGGTTCGCCCGGTCAGCTCGGGATCGAAGGCGCCTTCGGCCGCGTACTGGCGGATCAGCGCCGAAATCATCGCATGGTGTCCGGCATTCGCGGGTGCGAGCATGGCGGGATTCCATTCGAAGTGATGCCAACGTCATGGTAACCCCGGGGCGAAGGCAGCCATCGTTACGCCACGACTGGTTACCATTTCCGGCAGCGCGAGCCCTGCAATGTCCCGCCACCTGCGCCACCGGCAGGTCGTGGGGCCGATCCCGCTCACTGGAATCTGCACCGGCCGGGGGCAGGGGGGTTGAATTCCGGCCGGGACCGTCTTATTATTAGCACTCGTGTTCGACGAGTGCTAACAACGCCCGCATGCCGGGTGCCCTGGCCTCGTTCCGGATTCGCGTACCGGCGCATATCGCCATCAACCGGCGGCGCCTTGGTACCTAACTCTTTGTTTCCATAAACAATCCATCCAGGAGTGAGTGCTAACATGAAACTGCGTCCCCTACACGATCGCGTGATCGTCAAGCGGCTCGAGGAAGAGCGTAAATCGGCCGGTGGCATCGTCATTCCGGATACCGCTGCGGAAAAGCCCTCGATGGGCGAAGTCATCGCCGTCGGCCCCGGCAAGACGGACGACAACGGCAAGCTGCTCGCCATGGGCGCCAAGGTCGGCGACAAGATTCTTTTCGGCAAGTACTCCGGCCAGGAATTCCGGATGGACGGCACCGATTACCTGCACATGCGCGAAGACGACATCATCGGCATCGTCGGCTGAACCCGCACCCCACCGAATACGTATCAGGAGAAATGAACCATGGCAGCTAAAGACGTCCGCTTCGGCGAAGGCGTGCGTAACAAGATGATGGTCGGCGTGAATGTCCTCGCCAATGCCGTCAAGGTTACGCTGGGCCCCAAGGGCCGCAATGTCGTGCTCGAGCGCAGCTTCGGCGCGCCCACGATCACCAAGGACGGTGTTTCCGTCGCGAAGGAAATCGAACTGAAGGACAAGTTCGAGAACATGGGTGCGCAGATGGTGAAGGAAGTCGCGTCCAAGACCTCGGACGTGGCCGGCGACGGCACCACGACCGCCACGGTGCTGGCCCAGGCGATCTGCCAGGAAGGCTTCAAGTACGTCGCCGCCGGCATGAACCCGATGGACCTGAAGCGCGGCATCGACAAGGCCGTCGTGGCCATCGTCGCCGAGTTGAAGAAGATCAGCAAGCCGTGCACGACCAGCAAGGAAATCGCCCAAGTCGGTTCGATCTCGGCCAACGCCGACACGTCGATCGGCAAGACGATCGCCGAAGCGATGGACAAGGTCGGCAAGGAAGGCGTCATCACGGTCGAGGACGGCAAGGGTCTCGAGAATGAGCTCGACCTCGTCGAAGGCATGCAGTTCGACCGCGGCTACATCTCGCCCTACTTCATCAACAACCCGGACAAGCAGGTGGCCCTGCTGGAAGACCCGTTCATCCTGCTGCACGACAAGAAGATCTCGAACATCCGCGACCTGCTGCCGGTGCTCGAGCAAGTGGCCAAGGCCGGCCGTCCGCTGCTGATCGTCGCCGAAGATGTCGACGGCGAAGCGCTGGCGACCCTCGTGGTCAACAACCTG
>JANNNM010000844.1:0-1895 GCA_031398535.1 Betaproteobacteria bacterium
CGGACGACGGTGCCGGATTGCGACAGGTCGCCGGCCACGACCATGCAGTCGATGCCTTGCGCAGCCAGGCCCGTGCGCGCGACCTCGAGTTCATCGGCCTTCCGTGCCACCAGGGCCACGCGCGCGCCCATTTCGCCCAACGCGGCGGCCATCGTCAGGCCAAGCCCGCGCGAGCCGCCGGTGACCACGGCCACCTTGCCGGCAAGATCGAAGAGTTGCTGCACACTCATGGGCCATGCTCCTTGTGCCTGACGACCGGCAGTGTCATTGCTGCATTGCGTGACGCGTCCGGTCCCGGATATCCTTGCCAACGCCGGTCTGCGGCGACTAGGATAACCGTTTGCCCCCACCCATAAGGAACAACAGCCATGGCAACTTCCACCGCAACGTTTGAACGCAAGACCGGCATCTGGGTCACGCTGTGGGGGGTGCTGCTGATCATCACCGGTATCGTTGCGATCATCCAGCCGGCGGTCGCGGCGCTTGCGTTTTCACTGGTGCTGGCGTGGATCTTCGTGTTTGCCGGCATCGTTGAGGCCGTCTACGCGTTCCACCAGCGCAGCGAGCCCGGCTTTGCCTGGAAAGTGCTGGCTGCTGTCGCCACGTTTGCGCTGGGCGTGATCATGCTGGTCAATCCCATCGCCAGCATGGCCACGCTGGCGCTCGTGATCGGCGCGTTCATCTTCGCGAGCGGCATTTCCAGCGTCATGCTGGCCATGTAGCTCAAGGGTCACAAGGGCTGGGGCTGGGTACTGTTCGACGGTGCGCTGTCGATCGTGCTGGCGGCGCTCATCGCGATGGGCTGGCCGGAAAATTCCATCAAGTTCATCGGCATCCTGGTAGGGATCTGCCTCATCTCGGGCGGATTCTGGCGCATCGTGCTGGGACGCGTCGTCCGTACGTCCTAGCCGCAACAGCGGCAGCGGTCCCGGCCCGGACTACTGCCGCTTCGCCGCCTCGCCCTGCTTGCGCAGGGCGCTCAGTGACGCATTGAGCGTCAGCGCTTCCGGATCGATATGCACGTGCAGCAGTGCCAGGCGTCCGGCGGCCACGGCGCGCTCGAAGGCTGGTGCGAATTCCTCGGTGGTGCGCACGGTTTCTCCGTGCCCGCCATACGCGCGCACCAGTGCGGCAAAGTCCGGATTGACGATGCTGGTGCCCGACACGCGCGCCGGATAGTTGCGCTCCTGGTGCATCCGGATCGTGCCGTACATCGCGTTGTCGATCACGATGAAGATCACCGGCAGGCCGTACTGTGCCGCGGTGGCCAGTTCCTGGCCGTTCATCTGGAAGCAGCCGTCGCCGTTCCATGAAATGACCATGCGCCCGGGATGCACGGCCTTGGCGGCCACGGCAGCCGGCACCGCATAGCCCATCGCGCCGGAGTAGGGCGCCAGTTGCGTGCGAAAGCCGCGATAGCGGAAGAGCCGATGCAGCCACACCGTGTAGTTGCCCGCGCCATTGGTCAGGATGGCGTCGTCCGGCAGCCGCGCATCGAGCCACTCCATCACGGTCCACATGTCCACGGGACCAGGCACCGGCCGGCGCACGCGCCATGCATCGTAGTCGGCATGCGCCTGCACGGATTGGGCGGCCCATTCCGGACGCATTGCCAGCGCTGCGGCATTCATCGCGGCAAGAAACGCACCGGGTTCCGCCGCAATCGCAAGATCGGGCTGGTAGACGTGGCCGAGTTCGTCGGGTGACGGATGCACATGCACCAGCGATTGCTGCGCGACCGGAACCTCCAGCAGCGTGTAGCCGCCGGTGGTCATCTCGCCGAGTCGTTCGCCGATGACGAGCAGCAGGTCGGCGTCGCGCACGCGCTTGGCCAGCGCGGGGTTGATGCCGATGCCGACATCGCCCGCGTACTGCGGATGGCGGTTGTCGAAGAG
>JANNNM010000854.1:0-2402 GCA_031398535.1 Betaproteobacteria bacterium
GAAGAGGCGTATGGAACGGTGGCGGTGTTTGAAGATTTGTGTGGGCCCATGATCAGTCGCAGCGCGCCGAAGTAGTTCAACTGCATCGTGCGTTCGTAGTCGTGGAAGCGGTCGAAGGAATTGATCACGCCACGGCGGATCGAGCGCCCCGCGTTGTTGACGAGGTAGTGGCAGGTGCCATGTTCCTTCAGCACGCGCGCGACCAGCGCATCGCACGATGCCAGGTCGGAGACATCCGCCGTGACCATCCAGCAACGACCACCGGCGGCCTCGATTTCCTTCTTCGTCTCGATCAGCTTTTCCTCGCCGCGCGCGACGAGGATGACCTTGGCACCGGCGCTCGCCATCTTGATGGCGGTGGCACGGCCGATGCCCGACGACGCGCCGGTGACGACGATGACCTTGTCCTTCACCTTGCCTTCGAGGCTGCGATCGATGAAAAGATCGGGGTCGAGATTGCGCTCCCAGTAGTCCCAGATCCTCGGCGCGTAGGTTTCAAGCGCCGGCACGCTGATGCCCGAGCCCTTCAGCGCCTTCACCGTCTCGCGGTTGTCGTAACGCGTGGGCCAGTTGATGAACTGGAACACATCCTTCGGCACGCCGAGATCGTTGAGGACCGCGCGCATCATCCGCTTGACCGGCGCCAGTGAACCCAGGCCGTACAGGATGGGTGCAGGAATGAAGCCGAACATCCGCGCATTGAGGCGCATCGTCATCTGCGGCGCATGCGCGGCCTTGGCAAAGATATTCAGCACCTCGCCGATGCGGTGCGGCTCGGCATCCGTCAGGTGGAAGCACTTGCCGTCGAGCCCCTTCTTGTGGGCGAGATGGTCGATGGCATCCGCCACGTAGTCGACCGGCACGATGTTGATGCGCCCGCCCTCGATGCCCACCATCGGCATCCACGGCGGCAGCATGTTGCGCATCTTCTGGATGAACTTGAAGAAGTAGTCCGGGCCGTCGATCTTGTCGATGTAGCCGGTCTTCGAGTCGCCCACGACAAAGCCCGGCCGGTAGATCCGGAACGGTCGCTTGCATTCGTTGCGCACCACGGCTTCGGAGTCGTGCTTCGTCTTGAAGTACGGGTGGTCGAGATCTTCCGCTTCCTCGAACATGTCCTCGCGGAACACCCCGTCGTAGAGTCCTGCCGCGGCAATCGAGCTGACATGATGGAAGCACTTGGCGCCGACGGCTTCGGCGAACTGCACCGCGTGCCGCGTGCCGTCGACGTTGGCGATTTGCTGCGCCTGCGCGTCGGCCTTGAGGTCATAGATGGCGGCCAGGTGGAACATCTGGTCGACCTTGCCCTTCAGCTTGCGGAGGTCGGCATCGGCCACGCCGAGGTTTTTCTTGCCGAGATCGCCGACGACCGGAAGGATCTGCTTGTCGGTGGCCCCCCATTCCTCGCGCAGCACATCGAGTTTTTTCACCGATGACTTGCGGACCAGCACGTAGATCGGCTGCCCGCGCTTCAACAGGTTGCGCACCAGGAATTGTCCGATGAAGCCGGTTGCACCGGTGACGAAGTAGGCCATCCGTTCCTCCTTGCGATTCGATCGTGACGCGCCGGTCCCGACCTGCCTGGCAACCGCCTGGCCGGTTCGTCGAGCGCTGGTTTTTATCAAGGCTTGCCGGGCCATGCCGATGATCGCAGGCGCCGGAAGCGTCGTCGATTGTACGCCTGCGGCAATTAGTATGAATCGTCTAGTCCTGCACCTTAGAATCGATGGCGCGCATCAGCCGCCACGCGAGCGGACGCACCCACCCCAGGAGAATTCACCATGTTGAAGAAGGCCAAGGCGGGACTGGCTGACAAGGACGCCGGCGACGGCAAGGAAATGTCGCAGGCCGTCCTCGAATCGTCCCGGCAGATCTGGCTGGCGGGGCTGGGGGCGTTCTCGCGCGCGCAGGCCGAAGGCATGAAGGTCTTCGAAACACTGGTCAAGCAAGGAGAAGTCTTGGAAACGAAAACACGCCGTGCGGCGGTGGACACTGCGGCTGCGGCCAAGGGTGCCGCCAAGGCCAAGGTCAGCGAAGTGAAGCAGGGCGTGGGCGGCACCTGGGACAAGCTGGAGCAGGTGTTCGAGGACCGCGTGGCACGTGCGCTGTCGAAGCTCGGCGTGCATACGCAAAGCGATGTGGAGCGGCTGACCGAACGCGTCGACGTGCTGTCGGAGGCCGTCAACGAACTGATCAAGGCCACCGGCGTGAAGCCCAAGCGCCGCCCCGCGGCGCCGGCCTCGAAGATGGAACGCATGGTGAAGGGTGCCGTCTCCTCGGCCACGCGGACCGCCACCAACGCCGCGCGGACGGCCACGGGCGCCGTCAGCAGCGCCACCAAGACCGCGAAGAAGACGATGCGGACCGCCACCAAGGTGGCGAAGGCCGCGATGAAGTAAGGC
>JANNNM010000888.1:0-2379 GCA_031398535.1 Betaproteobacteria bacterium
CGCGAGTGCGCGCGATCAATCTGACCCTGACCCCTTTGTTTATGTGACCCTGACCCCTTTGTTTGCTTGGTCTACGCGAGGGGGCTCATCTTCGCTCGACCCAGTACTGCATCGCCAGCGCAAGCGTGAGGAACACCCCCAGCGGGAACGCGGCGGAGAACAGCGGCGACCAGTCGTTCAGCACGCCCAGGTAGGAGAAGAGGCGCCCGATCAGCCAGAACGCCAGGCCCAGCATCGTGCCGGCAAAGATCCGGAAGCCGATGCCGCCCTGGCGGCGCTGGAACTGCGCGAAGGGCAGCGCCAGCAGCATCATCACGATGACCGCAACGGGATAGAGCACCTTCGACCAGAACGCGATCTCGAAGCGCGAGGTCTTCTGCGCGCCGATGTCCAATACGCGGATGTTGTCGTAGAGCGTCGACAGCGACAGGCGCTCGGGTGCCACCTGGTACACGGTCAGGATCGACGGCTGCAGCACGGTCTGCCACGACCACGACGGCAGCGTCGACACGGTCGCCGAGTCCTTGCCGATGTCCGTGATCTTGACCTGCTGCAGGTTCCAGCGGCCGTCGCCCGCGAAGCGTCCGCTCTCGGCGCTGCGCACCGACGTGAGGCGCAGGTCGCGGTCGAACTCGTAGATGCGCACGCCCACCAGCGTCATGTCGGACAGCACGGTGCGGATGTTGACGAAGGTGCGGTCCTGCTTGAACCAGAAGCCCGATTCGAACTGCTGCGCGACCACGCCGGTGGTGTTGCCCATGGCGGCGGCGCGGACGTTCTGCGCCAGGCGCTCGGCAGGCGGCGCCACGTACTCGCCGGCCAGGAACGTGGCGATGGCCAGTGGAATGCCGACGCGGATGACCGCCCAGCCGATCTGCACCGTCGATGCGCCCGATGCGCGCATCACCGTGAATTCGGAATTGGCGACGAGCTGCGCGATGGCCATCAGCGTGCCGATCAGCGCCGCGACGGGGAAAAGCTCGTAGATGCGCGAAGGCACATGCAGCGTCACGTACAACAGCGCCGTGGTCAGCGTGTAGCCGCCGCGGCCGACGTCGCGCATCTCGGCAATAAGGTCGAAGAACGTGAAGAGCCCGAGCAGCGCGACGAAGAGCAGCAGCGTGGACAGCAGGACGTCGCGGCCGATGTAGCGGGTCAGCGTGCGCATGGAAGGACTTCAGGCCGCTTGCGCGCGACGCTTCGGCGCGCGGCCGAAGAGGCCGGAGATGGAGAGCTGGTGGCGGAACAGCAGGAACACGACGAGCAGCGCCACCAGATGCGGCAACAGCAGGCCGAGCCACAGGTCGAGCTTGCCCTGCGAAATCAGGCTCTGCACGATGTTGATGACGTTGGTGTACAGCATGTAGAGGAACGCGGCCGCAATCAGGTTGAACGAGCGGCCCATCCGCGGATTGACGTAGGACAGCGGAATGGCCAGCAACGTCAGCACCAGCGCCAGGATGGGCACCGAGAGCCGCCAGAAGAGCTCGGCCCGTTCGTTGCGGTTGTCGGAAAGCAACAGCACTGAAGTGGGGATCGCCTTGTTCGACGACGGCAACGCACGTGCCTCGGCGGGTTCGATGCGCCGCGCGAGCTTGCCGAATTCAACCAGCCGGAAATTGGCGGAGCCCGGCTGGCCTTCGTAGCGCCGGCCGTCCTCAAGCACGACGAAGCGGTCGCCGTTGGCCTCGGTGACGAGATGGCCGAGGCGCGCGACCGTCGTGGAGTCCTTCGCGTCGTCCACCGAATGCAGGAACACATTGCGGATCGTGCCGTCCACCGGGTTGATGCTCTCGATGTAGACGACGATGCCCGCCCGGCGGAACTCGCGGAAGAGTCCGGGCGACAGGATCGACAGTTCGTCGCGCGACTCCAGCTGCCGCTCGTATTCGAGCTTGCGTTGCTCCGCCCAGGGCGACAGGAACAGCGACAGCAGCACGATCGCCACCAGAAACGGGGCGGCGAACAACATGATCGGCTTGAGGCATGCGGTCAGCGACTGGCCGGACGTGAACCACACGACCATCTCGCTGTCCCGGTACCAGCGCGACAGCGTCAGCAGAACCGTGAGGAACAGCGCGACGGACAGCAGCAGGTTCAGGTAGAACATCGCGTTGAAACCGATCAACGCAAGCACCCCGTCCACGGCCACGGCGCCACCGGCGGCGCGGCCCAGGATGCGGATCACGGACTGGGTGAACAGGATCGCCAGCAGGACCACGAAGAGGCCGATTGCAGTGGCGGTCAGCTCCCGTACCAGGCTTCGGCGGAAAATCATGACGACGGGAAAAGTTTTGACTTTTTCGGGAACATTTGCCGATAATGCTCTCCGACGCCCGTAACCGTAACAAAACGCAGAGCCGGGAGACGAGGGATCGC
>JANNNM010000925.1:0-2588 GCA_031398535.1 Betaproteobacteria bacterium
TCCCGCCAGCGCACGGAGCAGCTCGACGCCTGGATCCATCACTACAACTGGCATCGCCCGCATCAGGGCATCGGAGGCGCGGCACCCATGTCCAGAATCAAAAAATCCAATAACAACCTCTTGACGCTTCACAACTAGCCCTGCTTGAAGCGCATCGTCTCGCCGCCCACCTCGATGTCGTCGCCATCGCGCAGCTGGCGCGCTTCGCGATCGATGCGGCGCCCGTTCACCTTGGGCATCTTCCCGCCCTCGACATGGGTGAGGAAGTAGCCGTGCGGCCGGCGGGTGATGACCGCGAGCTGCATGCCTGGCATACCCACCAGCGTGACGACGCGGTCGAGCTCGACGGTAGTTTTGGCGCGCGGTCCGGCCCGCAGCACGATGCGGCCCTTCGTCGCGTGGCTGCGCGTCGCGCGCGCCGTCGGGACCCGCAGGCTCTCCGGCGACGGCCGCGCGTCGTCCGGCGCCAGGACGGTCTGCGGCTTCAATCCCGTGATGATCATCGTGCGATCGAGGCTTGTCTCCATTGCCGCGCGTGGATTGAGATAGCGCAGATTGTAGGTGCCGAACTCGATCACGTCGCCGTGCTGCAGGATATGGCGTTCGACGCGCGTGCCGTTGACGAAGGTCCCCGTCACGTTGTGCATGTTCTCGAGGATGTGGTCGTTGCCCACGGGCACGATGGCGGCATGCGCGGCGCCGACGTGCGGATCGTCGATCATCACCTGGTTGGTGGGGAGCCGGCCGATCTGCAGCCGCTCGTGGTCCAGGAAACACTGGAACACCACCGTGCCTTCGGTGCTGAGGACGAGTTTCGCCATGATCAGCCGCAGCGCGTCACGGCCTGAACCACGCGACCAGACGCTGCCACCAGGCGCTTCGCGCCTCGATCGCCGGGGCCTCATGCAGACGCACGAGGATCGCGGAGACGTTGTCGTGGCCGCCGTTGTCCTTGGCCGCCTGTACCAGGTGGTGGGTGGCCAGCGGCAGGTTCGACTTCAGCGAATTCATGATGAGCTCGATGTCGCTGTCGTCGACGAGGTCGTTGAGGCCGTCGGAACACAGCAGGTAGACATCGCCCGCCAGCACTTCGTCGTCGCGCAGGTGCGGCGAGACATGGGCCGCAATCCCCAGCGCGCGCGTCACCAGGTTCCGGTTGTGTGAGCCGCCGGCATCCTCGACGTCGATCAGCCCCAGCTCCACCTGGTCGCGCAGCAGTGAATCGTCGCGCGTCAGCAATTGCAGCCGGTTGTAGCGCAGCCGGTAGATCCGCGAGTCGCCCACGTGCGCCAGCAGCACGCGCTGGCCGTGGAAGAGGGCCATGACCAGCGTGGTGCCCATGCCCTTGTAGGCGGGATTGTTTTGCGCTGCGACAAAGATTTCGTCGTTGGCGCGAATTATGCTTTGCCCAACAGCCAACTGGGATGGGGCAGGGTCGTCGTCGACATTGAAGCTCGGCACTTTTTCGCGCAGTGCGGCCAGCAGGGATTCCGTGGCCATGCGGGCGGCGACTTCGCCGGCACGATGTCCGCCCATGCCGTCGGCCAGTACCATGAGGCCGAGGTCGGCGTCGAACACGATGCTGTCCTCGTTGAATTGGCGGACAGTGCCGGCGTCAGTCAGGCCGGTGGCTTCAATGGAAAGGCGTGCCATGGTCCGGCATCTCGGGTTGACGCTGATAGGATTGACGAAGTCGCGACGGTCACGACACTTGCACAAGCAAAAGTATCCCATATGACGATCGCTGCTACGCCTTCGCAGATCAGCCGCTACGAGATTCTCGGCGAACTCGGCCGCGGCGACATGGGTGTCGTGTACAAGGCACGCGACCCCATGATCGAGCGGCTGGTTGCACTGAAGACCATCGGCGTCGAATTGCGCGGCGCCGAAGCGCTTGCCTTCCGCCAGCGGTTCTTCCGCGAGGCGCGGTCCGCCGGTGGCTTGAACCACCCCAACATCGTCACGATCCACGACGTCGGCGAAAGCGAGGACATCGCCTACATCGCGATGGAATTCCTGGGGGGCCAGTCACTGCGCGAGATCCTCGACTCCGGCACCGTCCTGCCGATCGCGAAGATCGTCGACATCGCGGCGCAGGTGGCCGAGGGCCTCGCCTTCGCGCATCGCATGGCGATCGTCCACCGCGACATCAAGCCCGCCAACATCATGGTGCTGGAAACCGGTGTCGTGAAGATCACCGACTTCGGCATCGCGTCGTTGCCGAGCGGCACGCGCACGATCGCGGGCACCGTGTTCGGCTCGCCGTGGTACATCTCGCCGGAGCGCCTGCGCGGCGAACGCGCCGACGGCCGCTCCGACATCTTTTCGCTGGGCGCGGTGCTGCACGAGATGCTGACCGGGTTGCCGCCATTCACCGGCGCGGACCTCGACTCGCTCTTCGCGCAGATCCTGAACGTGATGCCGGCGGCGCCCAGCACGCGCAACCGCAACATCCCGCCGGCCGTCGATGCCATCGTGGCCAAGGCAATGGCCAAGAATGCCGAGGATCGTTTCCGCGATGCCGACGAGATGGCGGCGGCGCTGCGCGCGCTGGCTGCGCCAGGCGCATTGGCGCCCCCGCCGGTTGC
>JANNNM010000021.1:0-4511 GCA_031398535.1 Betaproteobacteria bacterium
CGCGAGTCGTCCGTCCACTCGATGATGTCGATGAACTGTTTCTTGATGAAATCGAGAATGGCCATGGGGATTCCTTGGTCAGAATGCGCCGGAAATGAAAACGCGGCCTGCGGCAGGTTGCCGCGGCCGCATTCTAATCCAACTGTTGCTTATTTCTTGGCTGCCGCCGCCAACTTCTTCACCTCGGCATCGGCGCTCTTCAGCTCGGTGTCGATGCGCGCAGAAGGAATGGCGCCCGGCACGATCGTGCCGTCGGCGAACAGCAGCGTGGGCGTGGCGGTGACCTTGAACTTCGCGCCCAGCTCGGTCGACTTGGCGATCGGATCGCCGCAGTCACCCTTGTTGTCGGGCACGGCACCGGTCTCGAAGAACGCGTCCCATGCCTTCTGCCGGTCGGGGGCGCACCAGATGGCGCGCGACTTGCGCGCGGCGTCGGGGTGCAGCTGGTCGATCGGGAACAGGTACGTGTAGATGGTGACGTTGTCGACGGTCTTTAGTTCCTGCTCGAGCTTGGCGCAGAACGGGCAGTCGGCGTCGGAGAACACGACCAGCGTGCGCTCCCCGGTGCCCTTGACCTTCTTGATCGCGAGGTCGAGCGGCAACTTGCTGACGTCTACGCGGTTCAGCTTGCGCTGCCGGTCTTCCGTCAGGTTGGTCTTCGACTCGGTGTCGTAGACCGAACCCACCAGCAGGTACTTGGCCTTGGCATCCGTGTAGAGCACGCGGTCGTCGAACTGGACTTCGTACAGGCCGAAATAGGGCGTCTTGACCACGCCGCGGATGTCACCACCCGGGAATTTCTGTTCGAGCGTCTTCTTGAGCGCCAGCGCTTCGGCGGTCATCGGGGGGGCCTTGTCGGCGCCCTGCGCGGCTGCAGGCAGTGCCACGACGGCCAGCGCGAACGCGGTCAGGACCGTGAGGCCGGCGGCACGAACGCGGCCGGAAAAGGGGAATGCAGACTTCATGATGACTCCAAACGTGGGGGTGACTACTGACTTCGACAGTCTAGCGCAGCGCAGGTTGCGCCATGAATCGCTTGACGACGGGAAGCCGATCAACGGCCGCCAGCCCGGCGTTGCGCAGTGACTTGAGCCACGGCGTGGGCGGCCCGAACAGCCGGGCCAGCCCATCGGTGACGGCCTGCATCGCCAGCACGGGTTCGGCCCGTCGGCGGGCATAGCGCTGCAGCAGGACCGGCGCGCCGGGATCGGCCACCGGCCCGCGCTCCCGAAGCACCTGGGCCAGCACCTCCGCGTCGCCGAAGCCCAGGTTCATGCCCTGCCCGGCCAGCGGATGGATACCGTGCGCCGCATCACCCACCAGCGCCAGACGGTGCGCCACGGTGGCCGGCAGTTGCAGCAGGGACAACGGAAACGCCGCCGCCGGGGTCAGCGGTACCAGCACGCCCAGCACCTCGCCACCCGCCTGCATGACGCGCTCGGCCAGGGCGTCGGGCGCCAGCGCGCGCAGTTCCTCGGCCAGCGCCTCCGGCGCCGACCAGACGATCGAGATCCGCCGGCCCGGCAACGGCAGCCACGCCAGCACGCCGCCATCGTCCTGGAACCACTGCCGCGCCACGCCGTGATGGGCCAGCGCGCAGCTGAAGTTGGCCACCACGGCAGTCTGCCCGTAGCTCTTGGGCTCGGCGACGATACCGGCGGCCGTGCGGACCCACGAGCGTACGCCATCTGCTCCGACCAGCAGGCGCGCCTGCAGTTCGACTGGCGTGGCGCCACCGAGGGTCAGCAGCGCGGACTCAGGCGTGAACGACAATCCGACGAACGGTGCCTCCCCGATCACCTCGACGCCCGCCGCGCGCACCTGCGGCAGCAGCGCGGCGCGCAGCGAGCGCTCCTCGACGATCCAGGCCAGCGCCCGCTCGTTCATCTCGTAGGCGGAAAAATCGAGGCTGGCGCCGCCATCGCCGACGACGTGCATGGCCTCGATCGCGGCAATCCGGTCCGGCGGCAAGGCCTGCCAGGCGCCCGTGGTGTGCAGGAATCGGGCGCTACCCGGGCTGACCGCGTAGACGCGCGCGTCCCAGGTGGCCGGATCGAACTCGGGCAACGCGATGGGCGCACGATCGACCAGCGCCACGCGCAGCCCGGCGTGCGCCAGCGCCACGGCCAGCGCCATGCCCGGGAGCCCGGCCCCGGCGATCGCAACATCCACGGCCACCGTCGTCACGCCGCGGGTCCTCCGGCGGCGTCAGCACTTCAATGACGTGATTCTGGTTGGTGTAGATGCAAAGCTCGCCGGCGATCGTCAGCGCCTGCTTGACGATCCCGGGCGCGTCGAGCGTCGAGTGATCGAGCAGCGCCTTGGCTGCCGCCTGCGCAAACGCGCCCCCGGAGCCGATGGCGACGATGCCATGTTCGGGTTCCAGCACGTCGCCGTTGCCGGTCAGCACCAGCGACGCCGTGAGATCGGCCACCGCCAGCATGGCTTCGAGCCGGCGCAGCACGCGATCGGAACGCCAGTCCTTGGCGAGCTCCACCGCCGAGCGCACAAGGTGCCCCTGGTGCTTTTCGAGCTTGGCCTCGAAGCGTTCGAACAGCGTGAATGCATCGGCGGTCGCGCCGGCGAACCCGGCCAGCACGCGGTCGTGATGGATGCGCCGCACCTTGCGCGCGGTGGCCTTGATCACGATGTTGCCCAGCGTGACCTGGCCATCGCCGCCCAGCGCCACGATGCCGTTGCGGCGCACCGACAGGATGGTCGTGCCGTGGAATTGTTCCATGAAGGGTCTGCCTGGCAGCGCGCCGCTAGCCAGGCGCTACTGCGGTTTCTTGACGAAGTGCCGCGGCGAGATGCCGATCAGCAGCAGCAGCGCGCGGATGATCGGCGTGGCGCCGATGATCTGCACCGCCTTCCGCTGCTGCTCGATCCGGTTGATCGCGTTGAACAGCGCGCCGGCGCAGACGAAATCGACGCGGTCGACGGCCGTCATGTCGATCGGCACCACCGCGTGATTGAACGCGTATTCGGTGATCTTGGTCAGCTGCGGCGACGACTGGCCCGACATCACGCCGGTCCATGTGATGACGGGGCCGCCGGCGGCCGTGTCGGCCGCAGGGTCCTCGACCGCCGGTGTTGCGGCCTTGGCCGCATCGGCCGGCGGCGCGGGCGGCGGGTCCCATGACGGCGGCGATTGCTCGAAGGCGACCGCGTATTCGATGGCGCGGTTCTCGAATGCATCCTGGTCGGCCTGGAACTGCAGCAGTTCGAGCGACAGCAGCCACACGCCCTCGCCGCCCTCGCGGCCCCGGCGGATCAGGATGTCGAGCGCATTGCGCATCTTGTCCGCGCGTTCGAGCATGAGCGGCACGCGGCGCTTGCGCACTTCCGCCAGCGCATCGGCCAGCAGGTGCGCGCCTTCATCGTCGAAGCCGGCGACCTGCGCCAGGTCGAGCCGCGCATTGGCGATGCCCTTGGCGGCGGCCTTGCGCAACGCTTCGATCTGCGGCGCCGTCGCGGCCGTCAACTTGCCGGTCAGCGCGATGTAGCCGCCGCCGGCCGACTTGGGCGGCGGCGCCGGCGCCGGCGCGGCGGGACCGGACTCGTCCCACATCGGCGCCGAGCGTTCGAAGTGCATCACGTAGGTCATGGCCACGCGTTCGAAGCCGACGCGATCGTGGCCGCGCTGCATCAGGTCGAACAACGCAAGCCAGGCCAATGGCGAAGCGCGGGCGTCGGCGTCGTTCTGCACGCCGTCCTCCAGTAGGTCGCGCGCGGGCTTCGACTGGCCACTGGCGAACAGCAGCGCTGCGTTTTCCAGCACGGCGCAAAGGCCGGGGCCGATCTGCGCGACTTCGATCGCCGTGCGCGCGGGCGACCATTCCATCAGGCTGGCACCGGTCACCGAAATGTCGCCGGCCGGCTCGGCGCGCGGGCGCTCCACCGCGCCCCGACGGCCCTGCGCCTGCACGGCCACGTCGCGCGCCGACACCGGCGGTTGCGGCGCGCGCGCAGGCACGGCGGGACGGGCCGCCGTCTTGGAGGCGTCAGGTTTCTTGGCGGGCGGCTTGGAGAACAGGGCCATGGTTGCGGCAGGTTATGCCGTTGGAATGACTACGGGGCATTATGTTCCCAAGCCCACACCCGGACAAGGTAACGGCGGCCTCGTCGGGCTTTCCCGCAGAGTGGGACGGCCCTCAATGCACAACGGCCGCCCCATGGGACAGCCGTTGCGTTGAATCGTGCGACGAAACTCAGCCCAGGTTCTGTGCAGCGAAATCCCAGTTGAGCAAGTTGTCGATTACAGCATCGACATACGCGGCACGCTTGTTCTGCTGGTCGAGGTAGTACGCGTGTTCCCAGACGTCGATCGTCAGCAGCGGCTTCTGGCCCTTGGTGAACGGCACTTCGGCGTTGGAAGTCTTGACGACCTTGAGGGCGCCGCCATCGAGCACCAGCCAGCCCCAGCCGGAGCCGAACTGCGAGACGGTGGTGGTGGCCAGTTCCTTGCGGAATGCATCGAAGCTGCCGAACGAGGTATCGATCATCGTGGC
>JANNNM010000051.1:0-4603 GCA_031398535.1 Betaproteobacteria bacterium
GCGTGTTTGCTCTCGCCGGGCCCGTTCACGACGCATCCCATCACCGCGACGGTCATGTCCTCGACGCCGTCGAACGACTTGCGCCACTCGGGCATGCGGTGCCGGATGTGCGACTGGATCGACTGCGCGAGTTCCTGGAAGTAAGTGCTGGTGGTGCGGCCGCAGCCCGGGCAGGCGGTGACCTGCGGCGTGAACGAGCGCAGGCCCATCGTCTGCAGGATTTCCTGCGCGACGATCACCTCGCGCGCGCGATCGCCGTTGGGCTCGGGTGTCAGCGATACGCGGATCGTGTCGCCGATGCCCTGTTGCAGCAGTACCGCCATGGCAGCCGTGGACGCGACGATGCCCTTGCTGCCCATGCCGGCCTCGGTGAGGCCGAGGTGCAGTGGATAGTCGCAGCGGCGCGCGAGCTCCGCATACACGGCGATCAGGTCCTGCACGTTCGACACCTTGCACGACAGCACGATGCGATCGCGGGGCAGGCCCAGCTCCTCGGCACGCTCGGCGCTGCCGATGGCCGACACGATCAGTGCCTCGCGCATCACCGCATCGGCAGTCTGCGGCTGCGACAGCGCCGCATTGGCGTCCATCATGCGGGCGAGGAGATCGGCGTCGAGGCTGCCCCAGTTCACGCCGATGCGCACGGGCTTGCCGTACTCGATGGCCGTCTCGATCATCACGGCGAACTGCGGGTCGCGCTTCGTACCCTTGCCGACGTTGCCCGGATTGATCCGGTACTTGGCCAGCGCGCGCGCGCAGTCCGGGTAATCGGTGAGGAGCTTGTGGCCGTTGAACTGAAAGTCACCGATCAGCGGCTCCGTGCAACCCTGCGCATCGAGCTGCGCGCGGTTCGTGCCGACGGCCGCGGCGGCTTCGGCGCTGTTGACGGTGATGCGGACGAGCTCGGAGCCGGCGTCGGCCAGCGCGCGCACCTGCGCCACCGTCGCGGCGATATCCGCCGTATCCGTGTTGGTCATCGACTGCACGACGATCGGCGCGCCACCGCCAAGAACAACGCCGCCGATGACCACCTGGCGGGTGCGTGCGCGCGACGACGAGGCAGCCAGCGTCATCTACTTCACCGTGAACTTGGCGACGTTTTGCCGCGTGTGCGGCGTGAGGTCCAAGGCATCGCCGCGCAACGTGACCGCAACCGCTTCCGCATTGCCGATGACGACCTCCAGCGGTGCGATGCCGTCCACGGCGTGCGTGGCACCGGGAAAGCCCATCGTCGACAGCAGGATGGCGCCGCGGCTGTCCTTCACCTCGACCCATGACGACCCGCGGAACACGAGCACCATCGGCGCATTGCCCGGCGCTGCGGGCGCAACCACGGCGCTGACGGTCCTGGCCGGTTCGGCGGCCACGGGCGCAGTCGTGGTGGGTGCGGCGGCGACCAGCGCCGGCGCCGCGGCATCGAATGCGGGCGCGGGCAAAGGCTGCGTGGGCACCGGCGTGGCGATGGCGCCCGACTTGGCGTCGGAGGCCCCGCGCGGAGCTTCAGGGACGTTGCGCGTCCACTCGTAGACGGCGGCGATGGCCACGATGGCCACCAGCGCCAGCGGGATGGCCCAGCGCGCCGAGCCGGGCTTCGACTGCGCGTCGGCGGGGATCTCGCCCATCGCGCGCGGCGTGGGCGCGAGCGAAGGCTGGTTGAGCGACGGCGCGGAATCGCCTTCGGGCAATGCGGCCAGCACGGTGGCCGTGTCGAGCCGCAGCAGACGCGCGTAGTTGCGCACGAAGCCACGCACGAAGGTGCGTCCGGGCAGCGCGGCAAAGTTGTCGTCCTCGAGCGCCTTCACCTGGCGCGGTGCCAGCTTGAGCTGCTGCGCGACGGCGTCGATCGAAAGGCCGCTGGCGTCGCGCGCTGCGCGCAGCAGCGAACCGGCCGACAACGTTTCGGGTGCAGGCGGCGCGGTGTCCGGGACCTCCGTGGCGTCGCTCATTCGCACACGCCGGCGGGAAGCGCCAGTGCCTCCGCGGATTGCGGATAGCGATTCTTCAACTGGGACACGTACGACGTCTCCGATTGCTTGTCGCCCAGCTTGCGCTCGATGCACATGCCGAGATACAGGGCTTCCGGCGGCGGACTGGTCTGCGCCATCACGCGGCGCATGAAGGTGCGCGCGTCGGCGAACTTGCGTTCGCGGTAGGCAAGCAGCGACAGGTTGTAGCCGGCGACCATGTTGTTGGGGGAGATGGCCAGCGCGCGCTTGAAGAACTCCTCCGCGCGCACGTTGTCGCCGATCGACGCTGCGCATTTGCCGGCGTTGGCCAGCGGGATGTCCGGGGTGCGGTACAGCGGATTGCGCACTGCCGTTTCGAATTCCGCGATCGATTCCTTCGCGCGCCCATGCGTGCACAGGTACCAGCCCCAATTCTGCCGGATTTCCGAATCATTGGGTGCAAGCTCGAGCGCCTTGAGGAAGTTCTGCTGCGCCTGCGCGTCCTCGCCCATCACCGTGTAGACGAGTCCGTACACGTTGTAGATCTTGGGGTTGCGCGGATCGAGCTTCACGGCCTCACCCAGCTCCTGCAGCGCGACGTCCATCTGGCCGCGCTCAAAGAAGCCGGCCGCGATCTCGGCCTTCAGCTGCGCGCGGTAGGGCGCTGGCGCCTCCTGCAACGGCGCGGGCGCGGGCGGCGCGGTGGGGACCGGCGGCGTGTTCGGCCGCGTGGGCGACGACGACTCGCAGCCGGCCAGCGCGACGACGGCCAGCATCAGGATCAACAACGAAGACAAGGTACTGCGCATGGAGGGCCTGGACACGTGCGGGTGAGAAGGGACTGCTACGACGCCGCGATGGGCACGATGCGCGTCGAGAGCCGGCGCGTGATGCGGTCCTGCACCTGCCCCGCCAACTGTCCGCAGGCGGCATCGATGTCCTCGCCGCGCGTCTTGCGGATGGTGGCCACGCGGCCGGCATCCTGCAGGATGGACGCGAAGGCGACGATGCGTTCGCGCGGGCTGGTGGAAAACTCGCTGCCCGGAAACGGATTGAACGGAATCAGGTTGAACTTGCAACCAAGGTCGCGCGTGAGCGCGACGAGTTCGTTGGCGTGGTGCGGCTGGTCGTTGACGCCGTCGAGCATCACGTATTCGAGGGTGATGAAATCGCGCGGCGCAACCTCAAGGTAACGCTCGCATGCGGCCAGCAGCGACCGCAGCGGATGCTTGCGGTTGATGGGCACCAGGCGATCGCGGAGTGCATCGTTGGGCGCGTGCAGCGACACCGCCAGTGCCACCGGGCATTCCTGCGCGAGCCGGTCGATCTGCGGCACGAGCCCCGACGTGGACAGCGTGACGCGGCGCCGCGACAGGCCGTAGGCATTGTCGTCGAGCATCAGTTGCAGCGCCGGCACCACCTGGTCGAAGTTGGCGAGCGGTTCGCCCATGCCCATCATTACGACGTTGGTGATGGGCGGCCGGCCATGCTCGATCCACGGAGAGCTAGCGCCATCGGCCAACAAGGTGCGGTTGGCATGCCACAGCTGGCCGATGATTTCGCCGGTAGTGAGGTTGCGATTGAAACCCTGTTTGCCCGTGGAGCAGAACGCACAGTCGAGCGCGCATCCGGCCTGCGATGACACACACAACGTGCCGCGATCGTCTTCCGGGATGAATACCGATTCGACTGCGTTGCCATTGCCGGCATCGAGCAGCCATTTGCGCGTGCCATCCGTCGCGGTGGAGTCGCGCAACACCCGCGGTCCCTGGACGGAGGCCTCGGCGGCCACGCGCTCGCGCAGCGGCCGGGCGAGGTCCGTCATGCCGGCCACGTCGTCAGCAAAACGTTGATGCACCCAGTGCGACACCTGCCGCGCGCGGAACGGCTTTTCGCCGCGTTCGGCGAAGAAGCGATCGAGATCCGTGGGCGACAGGTCAAGCAGGTTGATCATCGGTCAACGAGGATATACCGCCAGTGCGGGGAAGAAATAGGCGATTTCGACGCGCGCCGTCTCGGGAGCGTCCGAGCCGTGGACGGCGTTGGCGTCGATCGATTGCGCGAAGTCGGCGCGGATGGTGCCCGCCGCGGCCTTCTTCGGGTCGGTAGCACCCATCAGCTCGCGGTTGGTGGCGATGGCGTTGTCGCCCTCGAGCACCTGGATGACCACGGGGCCGGAAATCATGAAATCGACCAGATCCTTGAAAAACGGGCGTTCGCGGTGCACGGCATAGAAGCCTTCGGCTTCGGCCCGCGACAGCCACGCCATCCGCACTGCGGCGACCTTGAGGCCGGCCTTTTCGAAGCGGGCAATGATTTCCCCGATGACGTTCTTGGCAACGGCATCCGGCTTGATGATCGAAAGTGTACGTTCTACGGCCATTTCTATGCTCCAACGGAATAAAAGCGAATGAATTCAAAATTATAGCACGCACAACACTGGCCGGGACAGGGCCCTTCCGCGCCGCGGGCGGGGTCGTCAGGCCGCCATTCGGGGGCGCCCCGCGCCTGGACGACCGGCCCGCCTGGATGACGGTCCGGCGGACGTGGGCTAAACTTGCAGACCACCTGCCCGGTGACCGCACCAAATAGTGCGGGCCCGGTCCATCTGGCAGACAAGAGAACGCACGTGGATGCGTTCCCGCGACGGGTGTCGC
>JANNNM010000088.1:0-2680 GCA_031398535.1 Betaproteobacteria bacterium
GTGGGCAGCATCGGCTTCTGGGATCGCGCGCACGTCGTGTCGCCCGAGTTGTTCCTGACCGTGGGCGTGGCCATCGGCATGTGGGGCTTGGCGCTGGCGCTGCGCGCGCCCGCAGCGGGTGGCGTGCTGCTGGGCATGGGCGTGGGCATCGCGTTTCTCGGCCGCGGCATGCTGGGGCCACTGTGGCTGACGCTGGCCGCCCTGCTGCTGCCGCTGTGCGGTCCTGCCTGGCGGAGCCGCGCCTATGCGATCACGCTGGCGATCGGCGTGGCGGTGGCGCTGGCGATTTCACTGCCGTGGGTCCTGGCGCTGCAGGCGCGCGATCCGCTGCTCTTCAGCCTGTGGTGGGACAGCGAGGGCCCGCGCCATTACTTCGCCGGGCTGGGCGGTGGCAGCGCCGACCCGCTCTACTACCTGCGCAACCTGCTGTGGCTCGCGTTCCCCGCCTTGCCGCTGATCGCGTGGATGTTGTGGCTGCGGATGCGCGGCTTCAATGGCGGAATGAACCAGCCCGGGATCATCGTGCCGGGCGTGCTGTCGCTGGTGATCCTGGGCAGCCTGCTGGTGCTGCCGGAAGCGCGCCTGCACAACGCATTGCCGTTGCTGGTGCCGATGGCGCTGCTCGCCTCCCTTGAGGTCGATACGCTGAAGCGCGGCCTGTCGAGCGCGCTCGACTGGTTCGGCATCCTCACCTTCGGCCTGGTCGCGCTGCTGTTCTGGGTGCTGTGGCTCGACTCGTACGTCAACGGCATGTCGCCCGCGGTGGCGCGCCTCTTCCGCGATACGGAGATCGGTTTCAAGCCGTCGTTCCATTTCGGCACGATGCTGGGCGCGATCGGGCTGACCGTGCTGTGGGTGATGCTGGTGCGACCGGCGCGACGGTCGAATCGCCGTACCATCCTCAACTGGGCCGCCGGCGTGACGCTGGTGTGGGGCCTCGCCAGCACGATCTGGCTGCCCTATCTCGATTCGCGGCGCAGCTACCGCTGGACCGTCGAGGCCGTGCAGCGGCACCTGCCGGCCAAGGGATGTGTCGCCAGCCGCAACCTGGGCGAGGCGCAGCGCGCCGTGTTCAACTATTTCGCCGGCATCAAGACCGTGCGCGAGGAAGCATCGGGGTCGCACGATTGCACCGCGCTGCTGGTGCAATATGGCCGCATGACCAGCGCACCCACGACACCTGCCGGATGGAATGCCGTCTGGAGCGGCGGCCGCCGCGGCGACGACACCGAACGATTCGTGCTTTACGTAAGGAAACCGAAGTGAAATTCATCGATGAAGCGTTGATCGAAGTGCTGGCCGGCGATGGTGGCAATGGCGCGGCGTCGTTCCGCCGCGAGAAGTACAGTCCGCGCGGCGGTCCGGACGGCGGCGACGGCGGCCGCGGCGGCAGCATCTACGCGCTGGCCGATCGCAACATCAATACGCTGATCGACTACCGGTTTGCGCGCATCCACCGCGCCAGGCGCGGCGAGAACGGCCGCGGCGCCGATCAATACGGCAAGGGCTCCGACGACGTGATCCTGCGGATGCCGGTGGGCACCGTCATCGCTGACGCCGACACCGGCGAAGTGATCGCCGACCTGGCGGTCGACGGCGCGAAGGCGCTCGTGGCCGCCGGCGGCAAGGGGGGCTTGGGCAACCTGCACTTCAAGTCGAGCGTGAATCGCGCGCCGAAGCAATTCACCGCCGGCGAGGAAGGCGAGCAGCGCAAACTGAAGCTGGAATTGAAAGTGCTGGCCGACGTGGGGCTGCTCGGCATGCCCAATGCCGGCAAGTCGACACTCATCCGCGCCATCTCGGCGGCGCGGCCCAAGGTGGCGGACTATCCGTTCACCACGCTCGCGCCCAACCTCGGCGTCGTGCGCACCAGCGAGCAGAAGAGCTTCGTCGTCGCCGACATCCCCGGCCTGATCGAAGGCGCGGCCGACGGCGCGGGCCTCGGCCATCGCTTCCTGCGGCATCTCGTGCGCACACGGCTGTTGCTGCATCTCGTCGACCTGGCGCCGCTCGATGGCGATTCGGACCCGGTGCACGACGCGCGCGCGATCGTCAAGGAACTGCAGCGCTACGACCAAGCCCTCTACGACAAGCCGCGCTGGCTCGTGCTGAACAAGCTCGACCTGATCCCGGAGGAGGAACGCGACGCGCGCGTGAAGGCCTTCCTCAAGGCATACCGCTGGAAAGGCCCCGTGTTCGCGATCGCGGCGATCAGCGGCGAAGGCTGCCGGCCGCTGACCTTCGCAATCCAGGAGTGGCTGGATGCGCGGCCCGCCTACCTGATGGCAGGCTCCGGCACCACGGAAGCGCCGCCGGTGATGGGCGAGCCCGTCGTGCTGAAGCCCGAGCCCGTGCGCGCGCGCCGGCCGCGCAAGGCCGCGGACGCTGAGCCCGGCACCGACACCGACAATTCATGAGCACGCCGGGCCGCCCCAAGGGCGCATGCCGGAGCGCGCAGCGCGAAGGCCACTCGTCATGACGACGCTGGTCGCCGATGCCAAGCGGCTGGTCGTCAAGGTCGGCTCGTCGCTCGTCACCAACGACGGGCGCGGCCTCGATCACGCCGCCGTCGCCCATTGGGCAGAGGAAATCGCCGCGCTGAAAGTGGCGGGCCGCGAAGTGGTGCTGGTGTCCTCCGGCGCCATCGCCGAAGGCATCAAGCGCCTCGGCTGGACCACGC
>JANNNM010000099.1:0-2643 GCA_031398535.1 Betaproteobacteria bacterium
GAAGAGCTTGCGCTGGGCCTTGGTCGTGGCGACCTTGACGAGGCGCCAGTTGCGCAGGATGTATTCGTGCATCTCGGCGCGGATCCAGTGCAGCGCGAACGACACGAGGCGCACGCCGCGCTCGGGGTCGAAGCGCTTGACCGCCTTCATGAGCCCGACGTTGCCTTCCTGGATCAGGTCGGCCTGCGGCAGGCCGTAGCCCACGTAATTGCGCGAGACCGCCACCACGAGGCGAAGGTGCGACAGCACCAGTTCGCGGGCGGCAGCGATGTCGTCAGTCGCCTTCAAGCGCCGGCCGAGCGCCGTTTCCTGCTCCTGCGTCAGCAGCGGGAACCGGTTGACGGCCTGGATGTAGTGATCGAGGCTTCCCAGCGAAGCGGGGGTGGGGAAGGCCAGGGCGGTGTTCGTCATGCCACGTCTCCTTGTAGGGCGTCGTGTGGGCGGACAGTGATCGTTGCGGATCTGCCTGCACCCGACGCTATTTTAGCACTCGACCACTTTGAGTGCTAAGGCGAAGGGAAGTTCCCGACTGGATTACTCGGGTTTGTCCAACCTTGGGGGCATTGAGGGCGTTTCCCCGCGGCTCGGCTTGCGCGTTGCGACGGGCTCGCGTGATGTGCAATCAAGGACTTAACCTACCAGCACGCGATCAGGGGCACACGCCGATGCGATGGTCGGCGCCCTGGCCGGACGACCAGCGACCGGCGCGGACGACTGGCGTCCAGGGGTCGAAACGGTCAGGCCGGGGGCGGGGAGGCCTCCGGCAGCAGCGCCTCGACGAACTCCCGCGCCACGAAGGGTCGCAGGTCGTCGACTGCCTCGCCGACGCCGATGAACGTCAGCGGGACCGGGTGCTGCTTGGCGATGGCGGCCACGACGCCGCCCTTGGCGCTGCCGTCCAGTTTGGTCACGATCAGCCCGGTCAGTCCCACGGCCGCATCGAAGGCCTTCACCTGCGCCAGCGCGTTCTGCCCGGTGTTGGCATCGACGACCAGCAGGATCGCGTGCGGGCCGCCCGGCTGGGCCTTGGCGATCACGCGCTTCACCTTGCGCAGTTCCTCCATCAGGTGGGCCTGCGTCGGCAACCGGCCGGCAGTATCCGCCAGCACGACGTCGATGCCCCGGGCGCGGGCGGCCTCGACGGCATCGAACATCACCGACGCCGCGTCGCCGCTGGCTTGCTGGATCACGGCGACGCCGTTGCGCTCGCCCCAGACGGTCAACTGTTCGCGCGCCGCGGCGCGGAACGTGTCGCCCGCCGCCAGCAGCACGGACAGGTCCTGCTGCTGCAGCCACTTGGCCAGCTTGCCGATCGACGTGGTCTTGCCGGCGCCGTTGACGCCGGCCAGCATGATCACGAACGGGCGTTCGGGGCCGATCACCAGCGGTTTTTCGAGCGGCCCGATCAGGTCGACCATCGCGTCCGCCAGCACGGCACGCGGTTCGGCCTCGCCGCCGGCACGCTTCCAGCGCTGCCGCAAATCGGTCAGCAAGTGGTCGGTGGCGTCGACACCGACGTCGGCGGAGAGCAGTGCGGTCTCGAGCTCCTCCAGCGCGGCGTCGTCGAGCGTGCGGCGCGAGAACACGCCCGCCAGTGCGCTGGAGAGCTTCCCGCGCGACAGGCCGAGACCGGCCTTCAGCCGTTGCGTCCAGGACGGCGCCGGCACGGCGGGCGTGGCAGACTCGGGGGGCGCCTCAGTTGCATCAGGCGCCGGGTCCTGCTTCTTGCGGAACAGATCGAACAACGTGGGACCCCGGACGTGCGCGGCACGACTTCCCGTGCCGGGCGCAAAGATGCCGATTCTACCGGTTACCCTGACACCGACCCTTCATGCCGACCCCCTCCCCCCAACGCGTGCGCATCATCGGCGGCCGCTTCCGCGGCCGCGTGATCCGTTTCCCCAGGTCCGCTGACCTCCGGCCCACGCCCGACCGCGTGCGCGAGACGCTGTTCAACTGGCTGGGCCAGGACCTGCACGACCTGACGGTGCTCGATCTCTTCGCCGGCAGCGGTGCGCTGGCGCTCGAATCGCTGTCGCGCGGTGCGGCGCGGGCGGTGGCGGTGGACCGCGATCCGGCGCTGGTACGCGCGATCGAAGCCACGGCAGCCGAGTTCGGTGCGGAAGGCCTCGAGGTCCATGCCGGCCTGGCCAGGAGCTTCCTGCAACGCGAATCCCGGCGATTCGACGTCATCTACCTCGATCCACCGTTTGCGACCGACGAATGGGCGTGGTTGCTGCCTGCCTGCGTGGCGCGCCTGGCCGGGGGCGGCGCCCTGTATGCCGAGGCGCCGCGGCTGCTGGAGCCGCCGCCGGCATTGACGGTCAGCCGTCACGCGCGGGCCGGGCAGGTACATTATCATCTGCTCCGCCACGCGGACCCACCGCTCCCAACCCCATGATCAAGGTCGTCTATCCAGGCACGTTCGATCCCCTGACGCGGGGCCACGAGGATCTCGTCCGCCGCGCCGCGCACGTGTTCGACCAGGTGGTGGTGGGCGTCGCGGAGAGCGCGGCCAAGAAGCCGATGTTCACGGCGGCCGAGCGCGTCGACATGGCGCGCGAGGTGCTGGCCCCGCTGAAGAATGTCGAGGTGCTTGGATTTTCCTCGCTGCTGATGGATTTCGTGCACGCGCAGAACGCG
>JANNNM010000765.1:0-3609 GCA_031398535.1 Betaproteobacteria bacterium
GCGCGGATTTCCACGATGTAATCGATTTCCGGCCGCGGGACGTCGACACCCACTTTCGCAGCCGCAGAGAGCGTGGGCGCAGTCGCTGCCGGACCGGCATCGAAGCGGGGTTCTACCCGTGCCTCCATGCTCGGCTCGATACGCGAGTCGTCGAATGAATGCGCCTGCGCTGATGCCGGCATCTCTGCGCGTGCTCCCGGCATGGATGCTTGATTGAGGAGCACATCATCGTGCCGGCCGGCAAAGGTTTGCTCTCCGCGCCGCTGAAACTTCTGTTCCTGCCACCAGTTGAATGCCAGTACGGCGACCACCATGAGGACGCCGAGCATCGCAAGGCCGATCTGCAAATCACTCATCGCTCGCCCCTTTGCGTGCCGTGCAGTAGCGCCACATCAGGCGGCGGCTTCTTCGCGCATGCGCAGCGCTTCATCGACGTCGACAGCAACCACCCGCGAGACACCCTGCTCCTGCATGGTGACGCCGATCAACTGGTTGGCCATTTCCATGGTGATCTTGTTGTGGGTGATGAACATGAACTGGGTTTTTACCGACATTTTCTTCACCAGGCTGCAGAATCGCTCGGTGTTGCTGTCGTCCAGCGGCGCATCGACTTCGTCCAGCAGGCAGAACGGTGCCGGATTGAGCTGGAAGATGGCGAACACCAGCGCCACCGCGGTCATCGCCTTCTCGCCACCGGACAGCAGCGAGATGTTGGATACGCGCGTGCCGGGCGGGCGCGCCATGATGGCGACGCCGGTATCCAGCAGGTCTTCGCCGGTCAGTTCCAGGTAAGCATGGCCTCCGCCGAACAGGCGCGGATACAGCTCCTGCACGCCGGAGTTCACGCGATCGAAGGTGTCCTTGAAGCGGCCGCGGGTCTCGCGGTCGATCTTGCGGATGGCTTCTTCCAGCGTTTCCAGTGCCGACGTAAGGTCGAGGTTCTGCGCCTCCAGGTATTCGGAACGCTGCGAGGCTTCGCCGAACTCATGGATGGCGGCCAGGTTGACCGGCTCCAGCCGCCGCATCTTGCCGTCGATGCCGCTGACGGCCTGTTCCCAGTCCGCCAGTGCGGCGACTTCGGGCAGGCTGTTGATGACGTCTTCCAGCACGAAGCCGCCAGCAACCACCGCCGATGAAAGCTGGTCGGCCTTCAGACTGAGCGCCTGCTGGTCGAGCTTGCGCTGGGAAATGACTTCGCGCTGGGTGATGGATTGCTCGTCGCGCTGGTGGCGGACCTGCTCGAAACCGCGCAGGTCGTTGTCGATGCCTTCCAGTGCCGCCCGCGCCTCGCCCAACGCGCGATCGGCGAGCACGCGCTGCTCGAGTGCGGACTGGCGCTCGTTCTCCAGCGACTCCACCGGGGAATCGCCAGCACTCAATTGCGAAGAGATGTCACCGAGGCGTGAGTCGAGCTGGCCACGCTGGCTACCCATGCGCTCCAGCGCCTGGCTCAAGGAAACAATCTGGGTGCGCTGCGATTCAAGGGTCAGGGCCAACGCATGCGCGGTGTCGCGGGAATTGCGTGCGGCGTCGCGTGCGGCGTCGCGCGATTCGGCCAGTTGGCGACGCTCGGCATCCAGCGACTGTCGTGCGGTTTCCAGGTCGGCCATACGGGTTATGGCGTCTTCCAGTTTCGAGCGCGCCTCGCGGGCCTGTTCGCGGCTGGTGTCCAGGGTTTCATGCAACTGCAGCAGCTCGCCGTCGATACGGTCAATGCGGTTGCGGGCCGACTCCACCTTGCCCTGCTGGCTCTGCAACTGGCCGGCGAGTTCGGACACGCCGCGGTGTGCGATGTACAGCGCGCGCTGGGCGTCTTCGCGATGCTGCTCGGCCGCCAGCAACTGGTCGCGGAAGCTGGTGAGCAACTGGTCGAGTTCAGCCTCACGCTTCTGCAGCGATTCGATTTCAACGCGCAGCGACTGGATGTCGCGCTCGCGCAGCAATGCGCCCTGCTTGGCCGCGCCGGAACGCAACACGCGTACCCAGCCTGCACCCATGCGCTCGCCGTTGCGGGTGATGACGGAGTCACCGTCCGCCAGCTGCGGCAGCAGGCGACGTGCTTCGGCCAGGTCTTCGGCGACATGAAGGCGTGCCAGCAAGCGACGGATCGCGAGCGGCCCCTGCACCTTGGCCGCCAGCGAAGTGGAAGCAAAAGAGGAACCGTCATCGTCCGTCGATACCAGCGCGATGCGGCCTTCGCCAAGTTCACCCAATGCATCGACCAGCTCGCTTGCAAAGGCGTGACCGGGAGCATCGACCAGCACGCCCTCGATCAATTGGCCGAGCGCGCCTTCGACGGCGTTTTCCCAGCCGGATTCGACCGTGAGTTTTTCGCCGACGCGAGCCGCGGAATCCAGCCCGCGTGACTTCAGCCACGCTACGGCCGCGCCCTGCTCCTGGCCCAGCGCGGCATGCTGCAGGGTTTCCAGTGAGGACAGGCGACCGCGTGCGGCCTGGGTGTTCTTGCGTACGTCCGCCAGTTCCGACTGCGCGCCGCGCTGCTGTTCCTGCAGGGCACCCACGGACTGCTTGCGGGTTTCCAGATCGGTGTTCAGGCCATCCAGCGAAGCCTTCTGGGTCTCGTGCTGCTGCTGCGCCTGCTCGAACACCGCCGCCAGCGCGTCCAGGTCCAAGCCACTGCGCTCGCTGGTCAGGACTTCGCGACGACGGTCGGCTTCCAGCGACTGCTTGTCCAGGTAATCGACGCGGGTGCGTTCGACTTCACCGGCGCGCGCGGCTTCGGCGGATTCGCGGCTGTGGGTTTCCCAACGCTGCTGCCAGTCCTGCAGCTTGGCTTCGGTTTCGCGCAGGGCTTCCTGCTTGTACTGGTCGTTCTCCTGCAACTCGGCCAGTTGCGGCTCGGCCTCGTCAACGGAAGCGCGCAACACGCCGAGTCGGGTTTCGTCGCCGCTGATGTGCTGGCCCAGTTCGTTGAGTGCGTTCTGCGCTTCATCGCGCGCTTTCTGCAGGCGTTCGGCGAGTTCACGCTGGTGCTGTATCTGCTGCTCGATGCGGGCCAGCGCGCTGCCGACCTGGTAGACCTCGCCCTGCGCCTTGTTCCAGGCATCGCTGGCGGATTCGCGGCCGACGCGGCCGGTTTCCAACTGGCGTTCGGCTTCGCGCTGCTCGGCGATCAACTGCTGCAGCTTGGTTTCTTCCTGCGACAGGCCTTCGCGCAGCTTCTGCAACTGGCCGTCGAGGCCGCGGTATTCCAGCGCCTTCCACTCCGCATCCTTGACCTTGCGCTCTTCCTGCAGGGCCTGGTATTGCTCGGCCTGCTTGGCTTGGCGTTGCAGGTGGGCAAGCTGCTTGGTGATTTCTTCGCGCAGGTCGCCGAGGCGGTCGAGGTTTTCGCGGGTATGGCGGATGCGGGTCTCGGTTTCCTTGCGGCGCTCCTTGTACTTGGAGATGCCGGCGGCTTCCTCCAGGTACACGCGCAGGTCCTCGGGCCGCGCCTCGATGATCTGGGAAATCATTCCCTGCTCGATGATCGAATAGCTGCGCGCGCCAAGGCCGGTGCCCAGGAACAGGTCGGTGATGTCGCGCCGGCGGCATTTGCCCCCATTGAGGTAGTACTGGCTGGCGCCATCGCGGCTGACAGTGCGCTTG
>JANNNM010000766.1:0-4975 GCA_031398535.1 Betaproteobacteria bacterium
CAATGCGCGATGGTGCCGATCGACGGCAGGAACCCGCGGTCCGGATCCTCGGCGTAGAGCCGGGCCTCGAGTGCATGGCCGTGGATGGTCAGTTGCGCCTGCTGCAGCGGCAGCGGCTCGCCGGCGGCGACGCGCAACTGCCACTCGACGAGGTCGGTACCCGTGATCATCTCGGTGACCGGATGCTCCACCTGCAGCCGCGTGTTCATCTCCATGAAGTAGAAGCGGCCATCCTGCTCGGCGATGAACTCGACGGTACCGGCGCCGACATAACCGATGGCCTTCGCGGCTGCGACGGCCGCTTCGCCCATCGCCGCGCGGCGCTCGGGCGTCATGCCGGGCGCAGGCGCTTCCTCCAGCACCGTCTGGTGCCGCCGCTGCACCGAGCAATCGCGTTCGAACAGGTAGACAGCATTGCCAAGCGTATCGGCAAAGACCTGGATCTCGATATGCCGCGGCGACGTCAGGTAGCGCTCGATCAGCACGCGGTCATCGCCGAAAGAGGCCTTGGCTTCGCGGCGCGCCGACGCCAGCGCCGCCGCGAACTCGCCGGCCGCGGTGACGATCTTCATGCCCTTGCCACCGCCGCCTGCCGTGGCCTTGATGAGAACCGGAAAGCCGATGGCTTCCGCCTCGCGCGCCAGCATCGCCGGATCCTGCCCGTCGCCGTGATAGCCCGGCACCAGCGGCACAGCGGCCGCGCCCATGATGTTCTTGGCGGCGGATTTCGATCCCATCGCCGCAATGGCCGCAGGCGGCGGGCCGATGAATACGAGGCCGGCAGCTGCACAGGCCGTCGCGAAGTCCTCGTTTTCCGACAGGAAGCCGTAGCCCGGATGGATGGCCTGCGCGCCGGTGGACAGCGCGATGACAATCACCGCGGCGCCATTGAGATAGCTTTCGCGCGGCGCCGCGGGGCCGAGGCGCACCGCCTCGTCGCACTCGGCGACATGCAGCGCATCGGCGTCGGCGTCCGAATACACGGCAACGGTACGGATACCCATCCGGCGCGCAGTGCGGGCCACGCGGCAGGCGATTTCACCGCGGTTGGCGATCAGGATCTTGGTGAACATGGCGCGGGCTTTGGAAGGGTCAGGGAGCAGGCCGGTGCGAGGAGCCTTCGAACCAGCCCTGCACGCGTTGCGCGATGCGGCGGATCATCCGCCACACCTTGGGACTGAGCCAGATCATCAGCGCCACCAGCAGCGCCAGCACGACCAGTGCGATGACCGGATGGGCGAACGCGAGCCACAGCACCGTCCCCACCGCGAGGTCTTCGCTGAACGACGCGGCCCAGTTCGAAAAGGGTTCAGGCGACGTGTTGATCACCGCGCGGCTGCCCGCCTTCGCAAGGTGGCTGCCGGCCGCCAGCGTGCCGCCCAGGATGGCGGCGGCGAGCATGGCCGCAGTCGATGCATCGCCGAACACGCTGGCCGCCAGGATCGCGCCGGCCGGGATCCGGATGAAGGTCTGCACGGCATCCCATACGGAGTCCACGCCGGGAATCTTGTCGGTGAAGAATTCGACCGCGCACATGAAGCCGGACGCCGCCAGCACATACGGATGCGCCAGCACGGCCAGGCCTGCGGGCAACTCGACCCAGCCGACGAAGCCGAGCCCGCCGAGGATGAACAGCACCGCGTAGAGACGCAATCCGCTCGCCCAGCCGACCGCCGCCGCCAGCGCCACCAGCTGCAACGTGTCGAAGTGCGCGAGCACGGTGTTCATTTCTTGGTCGCGAGCGCGGCCGGCACCCAGGCCGGCGTGCGCTTTTGCAGGAAGGCCGCGACGCCTTCCTTGCCTTCCGGCGACGCGCGCACCGCAGCGATGTGCTCGGCCGTTCCGCTGATGACGGCAGCGTCGATGGGCCGGTGCGCGACACCGCGGATCAGCGCCTTGCATTCGAGCTGCGCGCGCGGTCCGGCCAGCAGCAGCGTGCCCAGCACCTCGTTGACGCGGTCGTCGAGATCGGCGATCGGCACGATGTCATGCACGAGGCCGATGCGATAGGCTTCGGCCGCATCGAAACGCTCGCCGGTCAGGAAGTAGCGCCGCGCCTGCCGCGCGCCAATGGCCTCGATCACGTACGGTGAAATGGTGGCGGGGATCAGTCCGAGCTTGGCTTCGGACAGCGCGAACGTGGCTTCGATGGCGGCAATGGCGATGTCGCAGCATGCCGTGAGGCCCACGCCGCCGCCATAGGCCGCGCCCTGCACGCGCGCGACCGTGGGCTTCGACAATCCATTCAAGGTACGCAGCATCAGCGCCAGCGCCTGCGCGTCGGCGAGATTCTCCTCCGCGCTGTAGTCCGCCATCTTCTTCATCCAGTTGAGGTCGGCACCGGCACAGAAGCTCTTGCCGTTGCCGGCCAGCACCACGGCGCGCACCGCATCGTCCTCGTCGAGCACGTTCAGCACTTCGGTCAATTCGCTGATCAGCGTTTCGTTGAACGCGTTGTGCACGTCGGGCCGGTTGAGCGCGACGACGGCCACGCCGTCATGCATCGCGATGGCGAGGGTTTCGTAACCGGGTGGAGCAGTCTTCTTGCGGGCCATGGTGGGAACTTTCCGTACGTGCGGGATCTACATGCGCTTGGCGGCTTCCTCGAGCATCACTTCGGTGGCGCCGCCGCCGATGGCGAGGATGCGGGCATCGCGCCACAGCCTTTCGATGGCCATCTCACGAATATAGCCCATCCCGCCGTGGAACTGCTGGCACGTGTAGACCACCTCGTTGACGAGTTCGCCGGTCAGCGCCTTCAGTTGCGATATTTCACGGACACAGTCGCGATCGGCGGTCATCAGCCATGCGCAGTGGTACATGTAGGCCCGCGCAGCCTGCGTCCTGGCATCCAGCATCGCCAGCCGCTGGCGAATCGTCTCGCGCTGCCACAGCGTGCCACCGAACGCCTGCCGCATCCGCACATGCTCCAGCGCCAGTCGCAGCGCCACCGTCGCATGGCCTACCGCCATCGCGGCCAGCGCCAGCCGCTCGCGCTGGAAGTTGCGCATGATCGCGTAGAAGCCTTCATTTTCCTTGCCGAGCATGGCCGACGCCGGCACGCGGCAGCCATCGAAGACGAGTTCGGCCGTGTCGGAGGAACGCCAGCCCGACTTGTCGAGCGCGCGTCCGACGGTGAAGCCCGGCGTCCCGCGCTCGACCAGGAACAGCGAGATCCCGCGCGAGCCCTTGGCCGCGCCGTCGGTGCGCGCCGCCACGATCACGACGTCCGCGTGGACGCCGTTGGTGATGTACATCTTGGTGCCGTCGATGATCCAGTGGTCGCCATCGCGACGCGCCCGCGTGCGCAGACCCGCGACATCGGAACCCGCACCGGGCTCGGTCACGGCCACGGCCGTGATCGCCTCCCCGCTGCACACGCGGGGCAGCCACCGCGCCTGCTGCTCCGGCGTGCCGGCATGCGCGATGTGCGGCGAGGCCATGTCGGTATGGACCAGCACCGTGATGATGAAGCCGCCGAACGTGGACTGCGACAACGCTTCGGCGAACACGAGGTTGGTCAGCGCATCTGCGCCGGCACCGCCATGGCGCTCGTCCACCATCAGGCCCAGCAGTCCGATGGCGCCCATCCTGCGCAACACGTCGCGCGGCGTGGCGCCGGCCTCCTCCCAGCGCAGCGCGTGCGGCTCCACGTCGGTGGCGATGAACCGGCCGACCTGGTCGCGCAGCAGCGTGTGCTCGGGGGTTTCGTAGATCATCGCCGCATCACATCCGGAACACGCCGAATTTCGTGGGCTCGACCGGGCGATTGAGCGACGCGGAAATGGCGAGTCCCAGCACCTGCCGCGTGTCCGCCGGATCGATCACGCCGTCGTCCCACAGCCGGGCGGAGGCAAAGTACGGATGGGCTTCGCTGGTGAGCTTGTCGCGGATCGGCGCCTTGAACGCGTCTTCCTCGGCGGCGCTCCACGACTTGCCGTTCTTCTCCAGCGCATCGCGCTTCACGGTGGCCAGCACGCTGGCGGCCTGCTCGGGGCCCATCACGCAGATCCGCGCGTTGGGCCACATCCACAGGAAGCGCGGATTGAACGCGCGGCCGCACATGCCGTAGTTGCCCGCGCCGTAACTGCCGCCGATGATCACCGTGAACTTCGGCACCTGCGCGCAGGACACGGCCGTGACCATCTTCGCGCCGTCCTTGGCGATGCCGCCCGCTTCGTATTTCTGCCCGACCATGAAGCCGGTGATGTTCTGCAGGAACACGAGCGGGATGCCGCGCTGCGCGCACAGCTCGATGAAGTGCGCACCCTTCAGGGCCGACTCCGAATACAGCACGCCGTTGTTGGCGACGATGCCCACCGGGTAGCCCCAGATCCGCGCGAAGCCCGTCACCAGCGTGGTGCCATAGCGCGCCTTGAACTCATCGAAGTTGCTGCCGTCGACGATCCGCGCGATCACCTCGCGCACGTCGTAGGGCTTCTTGATGTCCGCCTGGATGACGCCGTAGAGCTCCTCGGGATCGTAGCGCGGCTCCTCCGGTGGCGCGACGTCGAGCGTCACCCGCTTCACGCGGTTCAGGTTACCGACGATCGTGCGCGCGATGGCCAGCGCATGATGGTCGTTCAACGCAAAGTGATCGGCCACGCCCGACACTCGCGTGTGCACGTCGGCGCCGCCCAGCTCCTCGGCAGTGACGATTTCGCCGGTGGCCGCCTTCACCAGTGGCGGTCCGGCCAGGAAGATCGTCGCCTGGTTCTTGACGATGATCGATTCGTCGGACATCGCCGGCACGTAGGCGCCCCCCGCCGTGCACGACCCCATCACGACGGCGATCTGCGGGATGCCCTGCGCCGACATCGTGGCCTGGTTGTAGAAGATTCGGCCGAAGTGGTCGCGGTCCGGGAACACGTCGTACTGGTTGGGCAGGTTCGCGCCACCCGAGTCGACGAGATAGATGCACGGCAGGCCGTTCTCCCGTGCGATGTCCTGCGCGCGCAGGTGCTTTTTGACCGTC
>JANNNM010000274.1:0-4319 GCA_031398535.1 Betaproteobacteria bacterium
GGCAAGGGTTCGATCCGCGCCGACGGCCGCAAGATCCACCCGGCCTACCTGGTTGAAGTGAAGAAGCCGTCGGAATCGAGGGGCCCGTGGGATTACTACAAGGTCCGCGCGACGATTCCGGCGGACCAGGCGTTCCGTCCGCTGAAGGATGGCGACTGCCCGCTCGTCAAGTGATGTCCATCCGTCACGCCATGTTGCTGCAATCAATCTCCGCCGGTGGCCTGGCGTGACGGAGATTTTCGGCATTCCCACGCAGGCGCTGTTCGGCCAGCTGCTGATCGGCCTCATCAACGGCGCGTTCTACGCCATGCTGAGCCTGGGGCTGGCCGTCATCTTCGGCCTCCTCAACATCATCAATTTCACGCACGGCGCGCAGTACATGATGGGCGCGTTCTGTGCATGGTTCCTGCTCGAGAAGTTCGGCGTCGGCTACTGGTGGTCGCTGCTGCTGGTGCCGTTCATCATCGGTGCCACCGGTGTGGTCATCGAGCGCACGATGCTGTCGCGGCTCTACAAGCTCGACCACCTGTATGGCCTGCTGCTGACCTTCGGCCTGGCGCTCGTCGCGCAGGGCCTCTTCACCAATTTCTACGGCAGTTCGGGCCAGCCTTACCGGCTGCCGCAGGAGTTCACCGGTTCGTTCAACCTCGGTTTCATGTTCCTGCCCAAGTACCGCGCGTGGGTGATTGTCGCCTCGCTCGTCGTGTGCCTCGGCACGTGGTTCGTGATCGAGCGCACGAAGCTCGGGTCCTACCTGCGCGCCGCGACGGAAAATCCCGCGCTGGTGCAGGCCTTCGGCATCAACGTGCCGCGAATGATCACGCTGACCTACGGCTTCGGCGTCGGGCTGGCCGCATTGGCCGGCGTGATGGCCGCGCCCATCTACCAGGTCAGCCCGCAGATGGGCGCCAACCTCATCATCGTCGTGTTCGCGGTGGTCGTGATCGGCGGCATGGGCTCGATCCTGGGCGCCATCCTCACCGGCTTCGGCCTCGGCATCGTCGAGGGCCTGACCAAGGTCTTCTACCCGGAGGCGTCCAACACGGTGATCTTCGTGGTGATGGTGCTGGTGCTGCTGTTCAAACCCCAAGGGCTCTTCGGACGGGAACGCTGACGATGAATGCCCCTGCCGCAACAATCGTCGCGCCGGCCGTGCCGTCGCGCAACCGGATGCTGATGGCCACCACGCTGATGGTGGCGGCGCTGGCCATCGCGCCCTTCATCGGCGTGTATCCGGTGTTCCTGATGAAGGCGCTGTGCTTCGCGCTCTTCGCCTGCGCGTTCAACCTGCTGCTGGGCTTCGGCGGCCTGCTGTCCTTCGGCCACGCGATGTTCCTCGGCTCCGCCGGGTATGTCTGTGCGCACGCCGCCAAGGTCTGGGGCTGGCCGCCGGAGTTCGCGATGCTGGCCGGCACCGTGGCAGCAACCGTGCTTGGCATCGTCGTGGGCCTGCTGGCCATCCGCCGGCAGGGCATCTACTTCGCGATGATCACGCTGGCCATCGCGCAGATGATCTATTTCTTCTGCCTGCAGTCGCCACTGACCGGCGGCGAGGACGGCATCCAGTCGGTGCCGCGCGGCAAGCTCTTCGGCTTCATCGATCTTTCCAACACGCTGGTGATGTATTTCGTGGTGCTGGCCATCTTCGTCGGCGGGTTCCTGCTGATCTACCGGATCGTGAACTCCCCGTTCGGCCAGGTGCTGAAGGCCATCCGCGAGAACGAGCCACGCGCCATTTCACTGGGCTACGACGCCGACAAGTACAAGCTGATCGCATTCGTGCTGTCGGCCGGGTTGTCCGGGCTGGCGGGGTCGGTCAAGGCCATCGTGTTCCAGCTGGCGTCGCTCACCGACGTGCACTGGTCGATGTCGGGCGAAGTGGTGCTGATGGTCCTGCTGGGTGGCATGGGCACGATCTTCGGGCCGGTGGTCGGGGCCTTCGCGATCATCGGCCTCGAGAGCTATCTCGCCCAGTTCGGCCAGTGGGTGACCGTGATGACGGGTCTCATCTTCGTGATCTGCGTGCTGGCCTTCCGCCGCGGCATTGTCGGCGAGCTCGACGCGTGGTGGGCGAAGCGGCGCAGCTGAACGTGCGGCGCTGGCTGGGGCTGCTGACCCTCGCGGCGGCGGCCAGCGCGGGCGCGCAGGACTATGCGATCGAGGGCAGCTGCCGCGATGGCGCGCTGCATGGCGCCTATGAGCTCCGCGGTGGCAACGGGCAGGTCCGCGTCGTCGGCGCCTTTGCCCGTGGCAAGCGCACCGGCAGCTTCCTCTTCTGGTCATCGTCGGGCACCCGCATTGCGCAGCTGCCCTTCGACGACGACATCCTCTCGGGCACGCTCGCGCTCTGGTACTCGACCGGCGACCGGCGCGGCGAGGCGCGACCCAAGCTCGAAGCCGCCTATGTGGCCGGCAAGCTCCATGGCCGCAAGCGCTCGTGGTACCCGGATGGCCAGTTGCGCGCCGAGTACCGGTACGACCAGGGCGCGCTGATCGAGGCCCGCGCGTTCGGCGAAAGCGGGACGGCCTTCGGCCCGGCCGAGGCCCGGGCGCAGGCTGCCACGGACTTGGCGGCCGACGACCGGTTCTACACGACGCTGGACGACATCGTCCGGACCCACCGTCCCCCATGCGCGCCGGCATCGGATCGCCTGGAACGATCCTGAACACTGGATTGCCGAAAATTGGTGCGGTTTGGTCAATGTTGGTGCATCCTGCCGCTGGTTTGACGCACTGCGGTAACCAAGCTAGATTGCCGCCATGCCGCTGGCACGTGCTTCACGTCGTGTCCATCGCACCTGTTTCCACACCCGAGTTCGAGGTCTTCATGCGAGTTGCCACCCGTATCCACCGTTTCGCCGCCGCCGTCGCCATCGCGTCGGCGCTGGCCGTTGCCGCGCCTGCCGCGGCGCAGGAACTGAAGATTGCCGTCGCCGCCGACATCACGTCGATGGATCCGCATTTCTTCAACCTGTTCCCGAACAACAACATGGCCGAGCACATCTTCGACAAGCTCGTGCAGATGAGCCCCGACTCGCAGATGATTCCCGGCATCGCCACGTCGTGGAAGCCGCTTGACGACAAGACATGGGAATTCAAGCTGCGCAAAGGCATCAAGTTCCATGACGGCAGCGAGCTGACCGCCGAGGACGTCGCGTTCTCGATCGATCGCGTGGCGCTCATCCCGAACAGCCCCGGCCCGTTCGTGGCCTACACCAAGGCCATCGTCGGCAAGGAAATCGTCGACCCGTACACGATCCGGTTCAAGACCGCCTTCCCGCATCCGTTGATGCCGAACGATCTCTCCACGATCTACATCGTGTCGAAGAAGGTCGCCACCGGCGCCACGACCGAGGACTTCAATTCGGGCAAGGCCACGATCGGCAGCGGCCGCTACAAGCTGGTGCGCTACGTCAACGGCGACAAGGTCGATCTCGTCCGCAACGACGCCTATTGGGGCGACAAGCCCGGCTACGAGAAGGTGACGTTCCGGATCATCAAGGACGGCGCTTCGCGGATGGCCGCGCTGCTGTCGGGCGACGTCGACGCGATCGAGCAGCCGCCGACTGCCGACATCGCGCGTCTCAAGACCGATCCCAAGTTCACGCTGACGTCGAAGATCTCGCACCGCGTCATCTACTTCAACTTCGACCACCTGTCGCGCGTCAGCCCCTTCGTCTTCGCCAAGGACGGCAAGCCGCTCGACAAGAATCCGCTGCAGGATGTCCGCGTGCGTCGCGCCATCTCCAAGGCCATCAACCGTCCGGCCATCGCCGATCGCGTGATGGAAGGCCAGGCCATTCCGTCGGGCCAGCTGGTGTCGGAGAAGCTCTTCGGCCACAACCCGGCGCTGAAGGCCGAGGTGTACGACGTCGAGGGCGCCAAGAAGCTGCTGGCGGAAGCCGGCTATCCGAATGGCTTCAACATCACGATCCACGGCCCGTCCGGCCGTTACGTGAACGACGAGAAGATCGTGCAGGCCGTCGCGCAGATGCTTTCGCGCGTGGGTATCACCGCGAAAGTGGAAACCGCGCCGATGGGACCGTACTCGGGCCGTGCCGCGAAGCAGGAATTCAGCTTCCACATGGTGGGTTGGGGCGCGTCGACCGGCGAAGCTTCGTCGCCGCTGCGCTCGCTGCTCGCCACGTACAACCGCGACAAGGGCCTTGGCGCCGTCAACTGGGGCCGCTATTCGAACACGAAGGTGGATTACCTGGTCGAGCAGGCGCTGCAGCAGGTCAACGACGAGAACCGCTCGATCATGCTGCAGCGCGCGACGGATCTCTCGATGCAGGATCTTGGCATCATGCCGATCCACT
>JANNNM010000306.1:0-1087 GCA_031398535.1 Betaproteobacteria bacterium
GCCCGACGGCGCTGTCCGTCAGTACGACCAACCCGTTTCCGTCCGCGAAGTCGCATTGTCCATCGGCCCCGGCCTTGCCAAGGCCGCGCTGGCCGGCAGGGTGGACGGCAAGGTCGTCGACACGTCGCATGTCATCGATCACGACGCGAAGGTCGCGATCGTCACGGAGAAGGACGCCGACGGTCTCGACGTCATCCGCCATTCGACGGCGCATCTGCTCGCCTATGCGGTGAAGGAGCTCTTTCCCGAGGCGCAGGTGACGATCGGACCGGTGATCGAGGATGGCTTCTTCTACGACTTCTCGTACAAGCGCCCGTTCACCCCCGAGGATCTCGCCGCGATCGAGCAGCGGATGACCGAACTCGCGAAGAAGGACGAACCCGTCGTGCGCACGGAAATGCCGCGCGACGACGCGGTGAAGTTCTTCGAAGGCATGGGCGAGCACTACAAGGCCGAGATCATCGCGTCGATTCCGTCGAATGAACCCATTTCGCTGTATCGCGAAGGCAACTTCATCGACCTGTGCCGCGGCCCGCACGTGCCCTCCTCCGGCAAGCTGAAGGTGTTCAAGCTGATGAAGGTGGCCGGCGCGTACTGGCGCGGTGACTCGAAGAACGAGATGCTGCAGCGGATCTACGGCACCGCATGGACGAAGAAGGAAGACTTGGACGCATACATCATGCGGCTCGAGGAAGCGGAGAAGCGCGACCACCGCAAGCTGGGCCGTGCGCTCGACCTCTTCCACACGCAGGACGAGGCACCGGGCATGGTCTTCTGGCACCCGAAGGGCTGGTCGATCTGGCAGCAGATCGAGCAATACCTGCGCCGCGTGTACCAGGACAACGGCTACCAGGAAGTGCGCGGTCCGCAGATCCTCGATCGCGCGCGCTGTGGGAGCGTTCCGGCCACTGGCAGAACTTCAAGGACAGCATGTTCACGACGGAGTCGGAGAAGCGAGACTTCGCGATCAAGCCGATGAACTGCCCCGGCCATGTGCTGATCTTCAACGCGGGATTGCGGAGCTACCGCGACCTGCCGCTGCGCTACGGCGAGTTCGGCTCCTGCCATCGCAACGAGCCCTCGGGCG
>JANNNM010000324.1:0-5011 GCA_031398535.1 Betaproteobacteria bacterium
TCTGGCGTTCTTCACCGGCCGCGACCAGATGCAGGCGCTGACCGGATTGTGGGCGCAGCAGTTCGGCACACCCAACTGGGCGGCGCATGGCGGCTTCTGCTCGGTGAACATGGCGGCGGCGGGCCTCTACTCGATCGGGTATTCATTCTGGGAGTTCGGCGCGCCGGACTGGGATCGCGCGAAGTACTTCGTGATGTGGGGCGTGGCCGAGGATCATTCGTCCAACCCGATCAAGATCGGCCTCGACAAGTTGAAACGCCGCGGCGCCAAGTTCGTGTCGATCAATCCCATCCGCACCGGCTATTCCGCCATCGCCGACGACTGGATTCCCGTGCGTCCCGGCACCGACGGCCTGCTGGCGCTTTCGCTGGTCCATGTCCTGCTCACCGAAGGCACGATCGACTTCGAGTTTCTTGCGCGCTATACCAATGCTCCGTGGCTCGTGATCCAGGCGCCGGACACCGCGGAGGACGGCCTCTTTGCGCGCAGCGCGGATGGCACGCCGCTCTTGTGGGATGAAGGGCAGGGCGCGATCAGCGCGGGCATCACCGCGCAATCGCAGCCCGCGCTGTTCGCACAATGCACGCTGCCCGATGGCCGGCAGGCGCGCAGCGTGCTGGCGCTGGCCGCCGAACGCTACCTCGACACGCAGTACGCGCCGGAAGTGGTGGCCGATGCGTGCGGCGTGCCGGCCGCGACCATCCGCCGCCTGGCGCGCGAGATGGCGCAGGTGGCGTTCAAGGAGACGATCGAGCTGCCCATCGCGTGGACCGACGCGTGGGGCCGCAAGCATGACAAGGTGGTAGGCAGGCCCGTGGCGATGTACGCGATGCGCGGCATCTCCGCCCACTCGAACGGCTTCCAGACCTGCCGCGCGCTGCACCTGATCCAGATGCTGCTGGGGGCGCTCGACGGCCCGGGCAACTTCCGCGCGCGGGCGCCGTACCCCAAGCCCATCCCGCCGCAGCTTCGCCCCAACAACGCGCCGGCCAAGCCCAACACCCCATTGGCACGGCCGCCGCTCGGTTTCCCCATGGGCCCGGAGGACCTGGCGCTCGATGCCGACGGCCGCGCACTGCGCATCGACAAGGCCTACACGTGGGAAGCGCCGATGGCTTCCCATGGCCTGATGCACATGGTGATCGCCAACGCCGTGGCCGGCGATCCCTATCCGATCGACACGTTGATGCTGTTCATGGCGAACATGGCGTGGAACTCGTCGATGAACACCACCGGCACGCGCGCCATGCTGACGGCGAAGCACGATGACGGCAGCTACAAGATTCCGTTTGTGATCGTTGCCGATGCCTTTGCGTCCGAGACCGTGGCCTTCGCCGACCTGGTGCTGCCCGACACGACCTACCTCGAGCGCTTCGACGCGATCTCGCTGCTCGACCGGCCCATTTCCGAACCCGATGCCGCGGCTGACGCCATCCGCCATCCCGTCATTGCGCTCGATCGCGACGTGCGGCCGTGGCAGGACGTGCTGGTGGAACTGGCGGGGCGATTGAAATTTCCTGCGTTCACCGGGGCCGATGGTGGCCGCAAGTTCGCGGGCTACGAAGACTTCATCGTCAATTTCGAACGTGCGCCGGGCATCGGCTTCCTCGCCGGCTACCGGGGCAAGGACGGCACGCGCTCGCTGGTGGGCGAACCCAACCCGGCGCAGTGGCAGGCCTACAAGGACAACAAGGCGTTCTTCGCGTTTCACCTGCCCGACGCGATCAAGTGGCACCGCTATGCGAACCTGGGCTACCTCGAATTCGCGAAGAAGGTCGGCTTCGTCGGCGAGGTCGAGCCGATCGTGATGCAGATCTACTCGGAGCCGCTGCAGAAATTCAGGCTGGCCGGGCAGGGTCTCTACGACGGGCCGTGCCCGACGGACCCCGCGGACCGCGCGCGCCTCACCAAGTACTTCGATCCGCTGCCGTTCTGGTACTCGCCGCTCGAGATGCAGGCCACCGACGGTGCCGCGTACCCGCTGCATGCGCTGACCCAACGCCCGATGATGATGTACCACTCGTGGGATTCGCAGAACGCCTGGCTGCGCCAGATCGTCGCCGACAACGCGATGTACATGAACGTGGCCACGGCCGCGGCGCTAGGGCTTGCCGACGGCGATTGGGCATGGGTCACGTCGCACGCCGGCCGGCTGCGCTGCCGCATCCGCACGATGGAAGGGGTCGAACCCAACACCGTGTGGACGTGGAATGCGATCGGCAAGCAGTCGGGGGCGTGGGGTTTGAGCGCCGATGCGCCGGAGGCCACCAATGGCTTCCTGCTCAATCACCTGATCGCCGAGCATCTTCCCGGCGCCACGCCCGAAGGCCGGCGGATCACCAACTCCGATCCCATCACCGGGCAAGCGGCGTGGTTCGACCTGCGCGTGCGCATCACGCGTTGCGTGGACGGCGAGGCGGGAATCGAACCGACCTTTCCCACGCTGGCGGCGTTGCCCGGAACGACGTCTGCACCCGCGGTACTCGACTGGCCCGCAGCGCCGATCGGCATCGAAGGGACCCGATGAAACTCGGCCTCGTCATCGACCTCGACACGTGCGTCGGGTGCCACGCCTGCGCCACCGCGTGCAAGGAATGGAACGGCGCGTCGGCGATCAGCGGACCGCTGGCCGATGTTGACCCTTATGGCGCGGACCCGACCGGGGTCTGGTTCAATCGGGTGCGCCACTTCGAGGTGGGCGAGTATCCGTCCAGCAAGACCGTCAACTTCCCGATGTCGTGCCTGCATTGCGAAGAGGCCGCATGCGTCACGGTGTGTCCGACGGGCGCATCGTACAAGCGCGCCGACGGCATCGTGCTGGTGGACCAGGACAAGTGCATGGGCTGCAACCTGTGCGCCTGGGCCTGCCCGTATGGCGCGCGCGAACTTGACGCTGTGTCCGGCTGCATGAAGAAGTGCACGCTGTGCGTCGATCGGATCCACGACGAGCGCCTGCCCGAGGACGAGCGGCAACCGGCGTGCGTGCTGGCGTGCCCGACGCATGCGCGGCATTTCGGCGACTTCGACGATCCGATGTCCGACGTCTCGAAGCTCTCCGCCGACCGCGGCGGCTTCAGTCTGATGGAACACCTGGGCTACAAGCCGGTGAACCGTTACCTGCCGCCGCGCGCCGTGCCGGTGGTGGCGAACGCGGCGGCCGATGCAGCGCCCCGCGCCGCATCCACGACCCCACTGGCGGCGCTCTCGCGATTGGTGGCGCGCGCGCGTGATGCCCTTGCCCGCTGATCCGGCCGTCGCATGAAGCCGGCGTTCTCCGTTCTCTTCTTCACCGTGCTGTCCGGCGCTGGCCTCGGGGCGCTGGCGTTGCTGGCGCTGGTCGATCTCGGCACTGCCGCGACGGGCTTGGCGATGCGTGCATCGCCGGGGGCGATGGCATACGCCGCCGGCCTGGCGCTGGTCATGGTGGTCGCCGGACTGTGCTCGTCGACGTTGCACCTCGCCAATCCGAAGAATGCCTGGCGCGCGTGGAGCCGCTGGCGCACGTCATGGCTCTCGCGCGAAGCGGTGGTGTCGCTCGCCTTCATCCCGCTGGCCGCCGCCTATGTCGCCTGCTTGTGGTGGAACGTCGCGGCGCCACTGCGCCTTCTCGTGGCCGCGGTGGTGCTGCTGCTGGCGTGGGGCACGCTCTACTGCACGGCGATGATCTACGCCAGCCTGAAGCCCATCCGGCAGTGGCACACGCGACGCGTGCCGCTCGCCTTTGCGTTATGCGGCCATGCCAGCGGTGCCTTGCTTGTGGTGGCCGTGATGCGCGCGAACGGCTTCCCGGCGACGCAGTGGGCCCTGTTGACGATTGTGCTGCTGGTGGCTGGGGCGGTGAGCAAGCTCGACTACTGGCGTTACCTCCGCAGCGCGGCCGGCGCCACGACGATGGAGCAGGCGATCGGCGTCGCCCACGGCGTGCGGCCGCCGGTGATGCCCGGTGCCGCGCCCTCGATCATGGCCGCGCGGCTCTTCGATGCGGGGCATTCAGGCGGCACCTTCCTGACGCGCGAATTCCTCGTGCGTACCGCGGCACGCCAACGCACCATCGCGTTGGCCATCGTGTGGATCTTCGCGTTCGCGATCCCGCTCTTGTGGCTTGCCGTCGGCCTTGCCCGCTGGCAGGGTGCGTTGCTGGCGGTGTCTGCGTGCCTGCTCGGCATGCTGGCCGAGCGCTGGTTGTTCTTCGCGGATGCGCGCCACACGGTGCGGCTCTATCACGGCGACGCCACCACCTGACACGCGATTGGCTCGACGAGGCGTGATGCCAACGCCAAGGCCCCGTCAGCGCGCTTCGTGCGTAGTGCCATCCAGCGGCAACTCCATGAACAGCAGGTAAGGCAGCAGGTTGTCCGGGTATTCGTAGTATGGCGCGCATTCGGTGAAGCCAAGCGAACGGTACATCGCGATCGCCTCCTTCAGCAGCCTTCCGGTGTCGAGGCGCATCAGCCTGTAGCCGTCGGCGCGCGCCGCGTCGATCAGCGCCATGCAGAGCTGGCGGCCGAGGCCCGCTCCCTGGAATGGCGCCGGAACGTACAGACGCTTCATCTCGCAGATGCCGTCCCCGATGCGCCGGTAGGCGCCGCACCCGCGCACCTCGCCGTCCTGCACCGCCGCGAGTGTCCTGCCGTTGGGTGGACCGTACATCGCCGGCAGGTTTTCAAGTTCGCTCGAGAACGACTGCTTGTCCAGCACTTCGGTGATGAACCACGCGTCCTCGGCATAGCGCGCCCGGAGCCACGCGACATACGCGCGGATCAGTTGTGCAAAGGCCTCGTAGTCCTGCGCGCTCGACACCTCGCGAATGCGCGCGCTCACCGGGCGCCCAGGTTCGCCATGCGCGCCGTCTCGGCCAGCCACGCCAACGCTTCGTCCTCGGTGGGATAGACATCGCAGATCAGCCCGAACTGCAGCGCGACCTTGGTGCCGAACTTGCGGGGGTGAATGTAGGCAGGCGACACCACCATGCCACCTTCGAAATAACTCATGGGGTAACGCGGCACGACCT
>JANNNM010000351.1:0-3085 GCA_031398535.1 Betaproteobacteria bacterium
GCCCGTGCGAGCCGGCGTCAGGCCCAGGACCGACCGCAGCGTCGTGGTCTTGCCGGCGCCGCTCGGCCCGAGCAATGCCACGATCTCGCCGCCGCCCACTTCAAGCGAAACGCCGAAGAGCACCTGGGTTTCGCCGTAGAACGTGTCGATGCCATCGATCGTCAGCACGGGATCGCCCCCAGCGCCGAACGCCGCACCCAATCGTTGTCGCGCAGGCTCTCCGGCGTGCCGCGCGCGATCACCTGGCCCCAGTGGATCACGTTGATCGCATCGGCCAGCCCGAAGAGAAAGCGCATGTCGTGCTCGATAATCACCATCGTCAGGTTCCGCTTCAGCTCCGCAATGAGCTCGGTAAGCCGCGCCGTGCCGTTGGCGCCGAGGCCCGACGTCGGCTCGTCGAGGAACAGGATGCGCGGTGACGTGGCCAGCGCCAGGCCGATCTCCAGCGCGCGGCGCTCGCCATAGGCCAGGTCCTTGGCGCGCACGCGCTCGCGGCCCTTCAATCCCACGCGTTCGAGCAGCGCGGCCGCGCGATCCTCGGCCGCGCCGTCGCGGCTGCGGTCGCGCCACGCATCGAAGGACCGGGCGCGCATCGCCGGCAGCGCCACCACGAGATTGTCGAGCGCCGTGTCGTCGTTGAAGAGGTTGATCGCCTGGAACGAACGCGCCACGCCCCGGCGCGTGATCGCGGGCGGCGGCAGCCCGGCGATGTTGGTGCCGTCGAACATGATCTCGCCGCGGTCCGGCGTGTACATGCCGGTCAGGCAGTTGAAGCAGGTGGTCTTGCCCGCGCCATTGGGACCCATGATCCCGGTGAGCGTGCCTTCCTCGAACGCGAGGTCGATGTCCTCCAGCACGACGCGGTCGCCGAAGCGCTTGTGCAGGTGCCGGGCTTCGAAGAGCGCCATGTCAGCGCGCCTTCGCGGCACGCAGGCCGTTGGTGGCATCGCGCAGCATGCCGGCGAGACCTTCGGGCTTGTAGAGCACCACGGCCATGAACAGCAGGCCGTACCAGAAGAGCCATGTCTCGGTGTACGCGCCCAGCAGGTCGCGCGCCAGGATGAAGAACGCCGCGCCCAGCAGCGGGCCCCAGAAGCTGGTGAGGCCGCCGCCGATCAGCACCATCATCACGACGAAGCCCGACTGGTGCAGGCTCATCACGTTGGGGTAGGCCGATTGCTGCGCCATCGCGAACAGCGCGCCGGCCAGGCCCGCGATCGCTGCCGACACGACGAACACCAGCCATTTGTAGAGCCACACGCGATAGCCGAGGAAGCCGGCGCGCATCTCGTTCTGCTTGATGCACTGGAGTAGCCTGCCTAGTGGCGAATGCACGAAGCGCCAGCAGAAGAGGACGACCAGCAGCAGCATCGCAAACACGAAATAGAAGAGCGCCTCGTTGGATTTGAGATCGAAGGCAACGACACCGAAGTCGACGGGCAGCCGCTTGATGTTGAGGAGACCATCCTCGCCGCCGGTGACCGAATGCCACTTGACCGCCACGAACCAGAACACCTGCCCGAACGCGATCGTCAGCAGCGCGTAGTAGATGCCGCGCCGGTGCGAGATCAGCGCCGCGACGGCGCCGCCCATCGCGGCGGCCGCCAGCACCGCGCCCGCGAGATCGAACCACAGGTTGCCCCAGACCTTCAGCTGCAGCAGCCCGAAGGCATACGCGCCCACGCCGAAGAACGCGCCGTGGCCGAACGACGGCAGCCCGGAATTGCCGAGCAGCAGGTTGTAGCCCATCGCGTAGATCATGAAGATCGCGATCTCGACGGCGAGGTACTGGTAGAGCCCGATGCGCGGCATCCACAGCGGCGTCGTGCCCATGATCACGGCCAGCGCGATCAGCGGCCACGGCACCGCCGCAATGGGTTGCGCACGGGCAAACGGCAACGGCAGGGAGGGCGAGATGGTGGGCATGAACAGGTAGGTTGAAGGGGTAGACGCCGACGCAGCGCGGTGTTCCAATTCGTTCCAAGATAGAATAAACATTCCAAATTGACAAGCCCCGCGTGCGCGGCAAGCAACACCTCGCCAGGAGAACCTGATGCCGGCCAGTACCCGCTACGACGATCTTGCACGCACGATCACCGAGAGTTATCCGCAGCTTCCCAACCGGCTGCAGGGCATCGCACGCTTTGCGCTCGGCAACCCCGACGCGATGGCGCTGTCGACGGTGGCGGAGATCGCGCGCGAGGCCGGCGTGCCGCCGTCCGCCGTCATCCGTTTCGCCAATGCGCTCGGTCATCCCGGCTTCACCGACCTGCAACGGATCTACCGCGAGCGCCTCGTGGCGCGCTCGGCCACGTACCGCGAGCGCATCGAGCAACTGCGGCGCACCGGCGGCGACAAGGGCCACGTGCTGCCGCAGCTCATCGAAAGCTCGATCCACGAGCTCGAGCGCCTGCGCGACCACTTCGATTCGCGCCGCCTCGACGTTGCCACCGGGCACATTCTCGCTGCGTCCAACGTCTACCTGCTGGCCCAGCGGCGCGCCTTTCCGGTGGCGGGCTACCTGGCCTACGGCCTTGCGCAGCTGGAGATCCGCGCGTTCCTGCTTGACTCCGTTGGCGGCATGCTGCGCCAGCAGCTGTCGCTGGTTGGCGCCGGCGACGTGCTGGTGGCGGCCAGCTTCCGCAACTACACGGCCGAGGTGGTCGACATGGCCACGCTGGCGCGCGAGCGTGGCACCACCGTCATTGCGATCACCGACCACGCCGTCTCGCCGCTGGCCCGGGTCGGGCACGTGACGATCGAGATCGGCGACGACCCCGCCGTGCAGTTCCGGTCGCTCGTCGCGCCGTTGTGCGCTGCACAGGCGCTGGTGATGTCCGTGGGCTACGCACTGACGGAGCGCAACGGCCGCACCGCGCCCGCGAAGAAACCTCGACGGCGCACTTGACACGCCGACGTGATGGAATGAATATTCCACGCTAGAGCGACGCGGAATGAATGAATCGTCGCCGGCACCCCATCCCGCCCGGAGGCAACCATGAGCACCAAGGACACCGTTTCGAAGCAACCCGTCGCCGCTGCCAGCACCCCGGCCGCTGCCGACCCGTCGCGCCGCTCGCTGTTG
>JANNNM010000451.1:0-10406 GCA_031398535.1 Betaproteobacteria bacterium
GCATTGAGGTCAGGCGATGCCAGCGCCTTTGCGACTTCCGCGCTCAACCGGTCGATCACCGCCTGCGGCGTGCCGGTGGGCGCCAGTACGCCTTGCCAGCCATAGATCACGAAATCGGGCATCCCGGATTCACGTGCTGTCGGCACATCCGGCAGCGCCGGCGAGCGCGTCTCGCCCGTCACCACCAGTGCGCGCGCGCGGCCATCCTTGACGAAGGGCTGCACGACGTTGCCGCCGTCGATCATCAGCTGGATCCGGCCGGCGACGAGATCGGTCAATGCCGGCGCGCTGCCTTTGTAGGGGACGTGCTGCATCTGCGTGTTCGACTGCAACTTCAGGAGCTCGCCGGCCAGGTGGTTGATGTTGCCGTTGCCGCCTGAGCCGAAGTTGAGTTCGCCGGGCTTGGCGCGTGCCAGCGCAAGGAACTGTGCCAGCGTCTGCGCGGGCAGCGAGGCCGGCACCACGGCTACCAGTGGCGTGACGACCACGCGCGCCACCGCGACGAAGTCCTTGGCAGGGTCGAACGCGAGCTTCGGGTAGAGCGCCGGATTGGCGCTCAGCATGCCGAGATTGCCCATCAGCAGCGTGTAGCCATCGGGCTTGGCGCGTGCCACATATTCCATCGCCACGTTGCCGGCAGCCCCGGCCCTGTTCTCGACGACGACACGCTGGCCGAACAATTCGGACAATTTCTCAGCCAGTTGTCGCGCTACGATGTCGACGCCACCGCCCGGCGGAAAGCCGACGACCAGCTGGATCGGCTTGTCGGGGAATGCCTGCGCGTTGACGAATTGCGCGAACGCAAACAGGCAGGCGGCCATCAAGGCATGCAAACGTTTCATCGTGGACTCCTCGGGGAACTTTTGTTGGACGTTGCGCCGGCCTGCTCCCGGACCAGACGCTGCAGTGACACTGAAACATCGGAAAGGCGCGCGTCGCGCTCGAGGCTGTCGACGATATGGTCGCGCAATGCCAGCGCCGCGGCCGTGCGGTCGCCGCGGCGCAGTTGCCGCAGTACCGTCGCGTGCTCGGTGGCCACCAGCGCCTGGTTGGGTATGCCGCGGCCGAGGAATATCCGCGAGAACTGCGGCGCGGCGTAGAGGCGCGCATGCAGGTCGTCCAGCAACGGATTGCGCGCGAGCCCGATCAACGTCGCGTGAAAGCGCCAGTTGAGTTCGGAGAACGCTCGGATGCCGTCGTGGCCGGTGCCGAAGGCCGTGGTGCGGATGCGCGCATTGATGGCTTCCGCCGCATCGAGGGCGCGGGCATCGAGCGGGCCGGCAATGTAAAGCAGCGCGTTGGACTCGACCACCATGCGCGCGACGGCCCAGTCGACATAGTCGCGGGCGACGGGCATGGCAGGGACGCTGTAGCCGATGTTGTCGACGAAGCACAACTGGCCTTCGGCGGCCAGGCGCGCCAGTGCTTCGCGGACCGGCGTGGCGCTGACGCCGAAGTGCTTGGCGACGTCGGCGATGCTGACGGCACTGCCGGGCGGATGGTCGCCCGCCGCGATGCGGCGGCGCATCTCTTCATGGATCTGCGTTACCAGACCGCGGGCACGAACTGCGGTCATCTGGGCTCCCCCCGAACAGCGCTTCGCGCTGCTCCCCCCAGGGGGCGATCGGCGGCCTCATTGATGCTGCGCGGCTCGCGTGAGATCGTCGCGACGGCCGCCGTCCAAGCGCGCGGACGCACCCTGCGGGCCTGGGCTTCGCCCCGCGCGCTTGGACGTCCTTGGGGCGGCCCGGCGGCGATCATGCCAACACCTCGTGGCACGCAAGGCCGTAGCGCGCGTAGAGTTCCGCCGGCGCGTCGTTGGCCGCGAGCAGGGTCGCGACCTTGGCGCGAATCCGGGCTTCCAGTGCAGGCTCGTCGAGCGGTACTCGTTGCTGCGGGTCGACCGCGAGGTCGAACAGCACGGTACGCGCCTCGAGCAACGGATAGCGGCGCGTCATGTTGGCCTTGGCATCCTTGCGCACCGGCAGGCGCCACACCGGAAAGCCCTGCGCGAATGGCAGCGAGCGCACGACCGTGGCATCGGCAAACTCGCCGGCCTCGAAGAACGTACGCATGTGCGATGGCATCAGCGTGTATTGAAAGAGGTCCGTCTCGAAGGGCTCCTGCGGGTACAGGAAAAACGCGTACCGTCCATCCGTGTAATTGATCGCCGCCCCGAACTGGCCGAAGAGGCAGCCGTCGTGCGCATGCGGCGCCGTGTCGTCGCGCATCGTGCTGACGAGGCTGCGGCCGGTCACCTCGGGCGGAATCGGCAGGCCGAAGAGCTCGAGCAGCGTGGGCATCAGGTCGACCGTCTGCGTCAGCGCGCCGGTCCTGCGCGGCGCGATGCCGGCGTTGCGCGGTGGCGCGATCAGCAATGGGATGTGGGCCACCTCGTTGTAGAACGGCGGCCGGTTCTTGCCGAGGTATTCCTTTTCGCCCAGCAGCAGTCCATGGTCCGTCGACATGACGATCCACGTGTCGCGCCACAGGTCATGCCGGTCGAAGGTGTCGAGCAGCTCGCCCACGTAGTGATCGCAGGCCCCGACCAGCGCGTGGTAGTTGCCGCGCAGCTGGCGCAGCAGCGCGGGATCGATGTCGGCGCGGCCGTAGCTCGGCCAGTCGAAGATCTTGCCGCCGAGCGCATCCGGGTAGTCACGCAGGAAACGCTCGGGCGCGAAGAACGGCTCGTGCGGGTCGAAGCACTCGAGATGCAGCAGCCATTGGTCGGCGGCGTGGTGGTCGTCGAGGAACTGGCCGGCGGAGGCAAAGCACTGCGCCATCGGAAATTCACCGCGCGCTTCCAGGTATTCACGGTTTACGTAATACGGCAGCTTCGAGTTGATGTCGGGCGAGAAGTCGTGCTGCAGCTCGTGGAAACGCGCGGCGTGGCGCGCGGTGTCGGGGTCGATCACCGGTCGCCACTTGTCCTTTTCCTGCCCCCGGATGAATTCCCACGACGAGTAGCGGCCATGAAAGCCGGCGCCGCCGTCCTCGAAGTAATGATAGTGGTCGGTGATGAGGTGCGTGCAGACGCCGCTGCTGCGCAGGATGTCGGCGATCGAGTGGTCGAAGGGTTCCAGCGGTCCCCAGCCGCGATGCAGGAAATTGAGCCGGCCGGTCTGGATGTCGCGGCGTGCCGGCATGCACGGCAGGCTGCCGACGAAATGCTTGTCGAACACGACAGCTCGCGCGGCCAGCCGGTCGAAGTTGGGCGTGGCGGGCGCCCCCGGTTCATAGCAGGACAGCGCGTGCCGGTTGAGCGAATCGAACAGCAGGAAGACGACTTTCATGCGCAGCCTGATTGCTGTATCATTCGTGGATCATATACGATTGCATTGGCGCGCGCGAATGCGGGTGCGGCGGATGGCAGCGCTGAACCTGTGCATCCGGTGACGCCGCCGACTTTGGTATAATCGCAGGCTTGGCCAAGTAGCTCAGTTGGTAGAGCAGCGGATTGAAAATCCGTGTGTCGGTGGTTCAATTCCGCCCTTGGCCACCAGAATTCTTTTCGAATGCAATGAGATACAAATGCGATCTCGTTGTTGTCCCGGTTCATGGGACACGGGCGGGACAAATTTACGTGTTCCGCCGCATCTGCAGCCTCTGCAATTCCTGAATCAGAACGCGTGATCGCCCACCGCGGTAGGCGGTTGCGTGTCCTGTTCGGCCGCGTGTGGGCCGGATTTGTTCGTTTGCAGAGGAGAGGTTGCGATGACAACCATCGGGAGGCGCCTGCCTGTCCTCGAAGTCCTGCCGAGCAGGTCCTCAGCTGCCGCCCATCCGATGGACCCAGGTTTGTCAAGCTCTGACGGCACTGCGAGGTGACATCGATGTCCCTGTACTGACCCTCCGTTATGGGCACCATGGCGATCCGTGCCCGAACCCCGGCTGCAAGTGATACCTAGTGTGGAATGAGCCTTTGGCAGCTTCCCCATGCACGTTCGTGGGCTGAGCCTCTGGCCAGCTACGGCCGTTGCACCTATTGGAAGTAGCCTCCCCCAATTCGCTTTAGTGCGCACGACAGCACACCGCCGGAATTGACGGGCAAGCCGTTGAGCTCGTTCCCATTGTTGGCGATGACATACGTGATGTCCAATGTACCGGCCGGCGCGCCGCCAAGCGTGTGCGCGTAGGAAACAAAACCCGTACAGTTTGCGTTGTTATTCGCTTGTCCCTCGAGCGAGTGCGGGATGATCTGCCCGCCCAGGTTTACATTGCCCTCGCAGGTCCAATATGCCGACCTGCTGGCAATGCAGGTACCCAGCATGCGCGTGGCGGTCGGCGACGGAGTGGGCAAGGTTCCTTCACATGTATAGGCCCAGGTGCCGCGCGTGGTCTGTTGGTTGCACGGCAGCACGGCGAAGGCGGTTGACGTACCGACGCCCAGAATGACTGCGACAAGCATTCGTTTGCTCATGATTTCTCCTTTACTTTGTTGGGTCGACTCCGCGGCGCCTTTGCGTGCACGCCCGACCTCGCCCACCGCAGCGGCAGCATCGACGAGAGTTGTCCAATGATGAAACGACGCTGGCGAGACGTACTGAATGTGCATCCAAAACACCGGCAGCGACTCACCCTGCGGCCTTAAACGTTCTGAATCCTGAAGTGCATGCGGAATTGCCCATGGATCCTCAAGTGGCCCATCCACGAAAATCCGTGCCATGCTCCGGGCAATGCGTCTGGCGGGCTGTGCGTTGCGCCGTGCGAAGGAGAAACTCGCATGAATGTCCTCGTGGTCGGTGCTACGGGCGTGTTGGGAACGCAGACGGTGCGACGGCTAATTGCGCATGGTGTGGGAGTGCGCGCGATGACGCGCACAGCTGAGCGAGGTCGCGAGCTGGCGCGGTTGGGCGCGGAAGTGGTCATCGGCGACCTCGTCGACAGCGGATCGCTTGCGCGCGCCTGCCGGGGCGTTGATCAGGTCTTCGCCGCAGCACACTCGGTACTCGGCCGGGGCCGATACCGGTCTGAGGCCGTCGATGACATCGGACATCGTGCGCTCATTGACGCTGCCCAGGTCGAGGGTGTGGCGCGTTTTGTCTACACCTCCGCGCTTGGGGCGGCGCCCGACCACCCGGTCGACTTCTTCCGAACCAAACATGCGGTCGAACGGCACCTGGAACGCAGCGGCCTTAACTACGCAATCCTGCGGCCATCAGCTCTGATGGAGTGGCACGCCCACATGTTCAATGGCAAGCGGCTTTTGGAGAATGGGCGCACCGTGTTGTTCGGCAGCGGCAACAAGCGGCGCAATTTCGTGGCCGCGGCGGACGCGGCGCAGTTCGCCGTCATCGCACTCGGCACAACTCCGATGCGAAGCCACACTCTGGAGATTGGCGGACCCGGCAACTTCAGCAACAATGAAGTGGCGCAACTTTACGCACGAATCGCCGGCATCGAACCGAGGATCAGCCACGTCCCGGCATACCTGGCAAAGGCCATCGGATGGGTCGCCCGGCCTCTGCATCCGGGTATCGGCCGCATCATGCAACTTTCTAGCATGTCGGACGAATGCTGCCCGGAGATATTCGACCCGAGCAACCTTTTGCGCGACTATCCGGTCGAACTGACGTCGCTGGAGGCGTTCGTCCGGGAACGCGTCGCCGAGTGGCGCGTCAAGGATTGTCGTTGATCTGCACACCACCATCGATGGCAAAAATCACGGCTTGATCGAACGACATGGCTGCGCCGTGCGCCCACTCAGACTCGAAGCGGCGCTCGCCAAGTGCCTGGCGGACCACGGCGAGTGCTGCGGCATTGGCGTCCGCATCGTCGGGCGGCAGGGTGCGTTCCTTGTCGCCGTAGGGTGACGCAGCGCCCGAAAGGCGCGCGGCCCGCGCCAGACGATCCTGTTTCATCTCGATGCGGGCGAGCAGGCGCAGCTGCAGTGCAGCGTCGCCGATACGCCCCTGTTCCCGGTTGAGACAGAGGCTGGCGGACAGGTGGTGCCGCGCCTGTGCGAGATCGTTCTCCGCGAATGCAATTTCGGCGAGTTGGTGCAGATTGCGAGAAACCCGATAACTGTCGCCCAGGTCGCGGGAATCCGCGAGCATCTCCTCGGTCAATTCCCGCGCGGACGCATAGTCGGCCTGGCGCAGCGCGATACTTCCCAGATAGTGCGACGACGTGGTGACACCCCATTCGTCACCGAGTGCCCGAAACTGCGCGCGGCCTTCGGCCAGCACGGGTCGCGCGTCGTCTTCGGCACCTTGCTCGTAGGCGAGGGAAATGCCCATGTACGTCGTTGCGTAGGCGATTCCCCAAGCGTCATCGAGCTCGGTGAAGCAGTCTCTACTTTCCCGCATGAGCGCAAACGAGGCTTGGCGCTGGTGCGAAATCATCAACGGGATCGCCTGATGAACGAGTGCAAAGGCCAGACCGCGCCGATCGCCAACATCGCGCCAGAGTGCGACGCTCTCCCGGCTTGATTCGATGGCGTCGTTGATCGCGCCGGAGTAGATGGCAAGGCGTGCCGCCCCGGACAACAGCTTGGCGCGTGCGGCGCCGTCCTGGTTGGCGTCGGGCAGGCCGAGCACCAGGGCAATCCATCCCCGGCCTTCACTGAACCGACCTGCGAAGTACCACATCCACGGCAATGCGCCCGCCAAGCGCACAGCGGCCGTCCCGTTGACGCATTCAATTGCAGCCCATGAAAGTGCTGCGCGCAAGTTGTTGTAGTCCGCCAGCAAGCGCATCAGCCACGGTTTGCGCTGCACGCTCGTGAGCTGCGACTCGGCCCGTTCTGCAAACACAAGGAAGTGATCAAAGTGGCGTTGCCGGAGATACGCGGCTTCACCGCTTGCTTCGAGTTGTTCGGCGCCATACTCGCGTACCGTTTCCAGAATCGCAAAACGGGGCTCGCCGTCCACGTCGTCAACCCGTTGCACGAGGCTGTTATCGATCAGCGAAGTAAGTAGATCGAGCACGCTCTCGCTCAAATCACAGCTACCGGCAACAGTTTCGGCGGCCTCAATCGTCCAGCCTCCGACGAACACCGCCAATCGCCGAAACACTGTCTGCTCGTCGGGACCCAACAGGTCGTAACTCCAAGCAATTGCGTTACGGAGCGATTTCTGCCGCGCCGGAAGGTCGTCGGAGCCTCCCTTCAATATCTGGAGGCGACTGCCCAGGCGCTCCGACAGTGCACGAGGTGTCAGGACACGCAGGCGCGCGGCCGCCAGTTCGATTGCGAGCGGCAGACCGTCCAAATGCCGGCAAATCTCGGCCACAACTTTCAAGTCCTCCGCGCTGTCGCCGATGTCCCGACCCGTTGCATGCGCTCGATTGCAAAAGAGCCGGACAGCTGGCGAGTCCGATAGCTGACCGATGCCCATGTGGCGGTCTGGCACACGAAGTGGCGGTACTAAGACCACATGTTCGGCGTCGAGCTTGAGTATGGAGCGGCTGGTGACAAGCAACTTGACGCGCGGACAGCTGTCCATCAGCGACAAGATCAGGGGTACGGCGCCAAGCACGTGCTCGAAGTTGTCGAGCGTCAACAAAACATCCCGGTCGCGCAAGTGGTTGACGATGAGATCGGCCGCGGGCCGCCCGCCAGCCTCCTGTACATTCAACACGGCGGCGATCGCCGCAGCGACATAAGCTGTGTCACGCACGGGCGCAAGCATGACGACGTAGCCTCCATCGGCGAAGTCATGTGCAAGCTCGGCCGTTACCTGCAGCGCTATGCGGGTCTTGCCGGATCCCCCGAGTCCGGTGAGGGTCAGGAGCCGTACGTCGCTGCCGCGCATGCGCGAACACACGGTTGCGATCAGCGACTCGCGACCCACCAGTATGGTGGAAGGTGTGGCATCGCGCTCGCCGAACTTCGACGTAGCCCCGCCAATGTCTCGATCCAGACTGGAAGTACCCGAACCCTCGTCGGGTGTAAGCGCGAAACGATATCCGCGACCCTGAACCGTGACGATCGATTGCGGGCCAAGGAGCTTGCGCAGCGTCACCACGTGGACCTGCAGGTTGTTCTCCTCGACGATAAGGCCCGGCCACACGACGTCGAGGAGTTCCTGCTTGGGCACCATGCGGTGGCGCCGCGCTACAAGCGCCTCGAGCAGGTCGAAGGCTCGTCCACCAAGCTTGGCGTGCTGGCCACCGACAATGACCATGCGCGCAGCCGCGTCTATTCGGATACGGCCCGATTGAAATGACACGACATATGGCAATGATGCCATCGCGTCCTCCAGGTCCGCTCCCTGATCGTGGGACAAGACCGGCTACTGATGGTCATGTTGGTATAACTACTTGTTTCGTTGGGACTATACCATCACGAGCCCTTTCAGCGCACCTTTCCGATGGGGGTATTGAAGACATTCACAAGCGTTGTCCTGGCGGCTGCAGACACGGAGTGTGCGACCGCATGAGAGTACTGCGACAAGCGTGCGGAGTGCGCGTTAGCACCGAATGTCCACGCTTGACCAGCCCGGCGGACCCGACCAGAATCCCGCTCACGCGATTGAAACGCCTGTCACTCGTTGAACGCCAATCACTCGTGTACCGAATGTTGGTGGTCGAGAACAGCGGGGTTGCGATGGCGACGAAAACATCGTTGTTGGCAGCTTTGGGCACCGCCTGGCTGGCCGGAGACGTGGGCGCGCAGGCGCAGTTGCCAGGATACGGCCATGCGGCCTCCGGGATGGCAGGCGCCTCGATCGCGTTCCCGTACGATTCCATTGCCACCGCGAACAATCCGGCCGGCATGGCCTTTGTCGGCACTCGCGTGGATGTTCTGCTTACCCCGATCTTTACCGACGCTGCCACCACCCTCGGTCCATCTGACTACAACGCATCGGACGTCGGATTCGGGCCAAGCGCAGGATTCAACTGGGACCTGCAGAATGGATGGACCCTCGGAATGTCCATCTTCGGTTTCGGTTCGAGTTTCGACTATGGGAAGCCGTTTCCAGGCAGCACCACCAATACGGTTTCATCGGTGACCCAGGTCGTTGTCGCGCCGACCGCGACGTATCGCGTGGCGCCGGACCACGCCGTCGGACTTGCGCTTTTGCTCGCGGGGCAGAAGATCGAGATCAGTGGTTTGCAGGGATTCGGGTTCGCCGACGCCGGTTCGGACACTTCCTCCGGAGTTGGAGCCTCCATCGGCTATCTCGGCAGGCTCGCGCCCGGAATCATGGTTGGGCTGACCTACTCGAGCAAGGTCGACATGGGGCGGCTCGACAAGTACCGCGATCTGCTTGCCGATGGCGGCAATCTGGATATCCCGCAGCAGGCAGGCATCGGATTGTCGTGGCAGGCGACGCCCGAACTGGCCGTGGCATTCGACTATTTGTGGATCAACTGGTCGAGCAGCAAACCTCTTGGCAATCCCTATCCCGGCAGCGGCCCTCCGGGCAGCGTGAACGGGCCGGGTTTCGGATGGCAGAACCAAAACGTCTATCGACTGGGAATTGCCTGGGATGCGAACCATCGATGGACATTGCGGGCCGGGGCCGCCTTTAAGTCGAAGCTCATCGTTCCCGAGTCCGTGACGCTCAGCACGCTCGGCCCGATCACGCCGCAGGTCACGCTCACGTTGGGAGCGACCTATCGCATCAACGAACGGCAGATCATGACCGGTGCTTTTGCATCCAACCTCGAGCGTTCGGTCACGGGTACCCGGGCCAGCGAAGGCGTCGCGATCACCGCGAGCGCCAATTTCTTCACGCTCGGCTGGGGATATCTCTTCTAATTCCCGTACTTGCGAGTTTTGACGACGGCACGAACCTGTCCGGACACGCCGCCGGGTCGCCGTCTCGGGCTTATGAGCGCGTCCTCGGTCGTCATCAAAATTCACACGGCCTATCCATGTTTCAGCAACGATTAAAGCACGCTTCAGGACTGAAGGGTTGCTTCAGGTGGACATTGGCACCGTCGTAACCGCCACCCCACCTGGAGAAACGTCATGCAAGCTACGAACCGCGTCCGCATTGCCGTCACCATAACGTCTCTCGTCATCGCCGCCTTGCTGATAGGGCTCGTCGACCGCAGTCCGGCCATTCCAGCCACCTTGACCATTCCCACCGTTAAGACTCAATCCTTTGCACCGATGGTCGGCGTGGCGACAGGCGAGTTACACAACGGCCTCGCCGTGTATCGCCTTCCGGCGGTCGAGGTCACGGAGACCCGCAGCCAAGCGCTTGCGCGGATCGCCCAGGAAGAAGTACTTGCGATGAAATGAGGGGTCGGATCCGCTGTTTGGCGACCGGATTTGCGGGCCCGTCAACACGGGCCCGCCTTCATTGCGGATCAAGCCAGGTCAAAGCGATCGAGGTTCATCACCTTGGTCCACGCCGCCACGAAATCCCGCACGAACACCTTCTGCGCATCACTCGACGCATAGACTTCCGCCAGCGCCCGCAATTGCGAGTTCGACCCGAAGACCAGGTCCA
>JANNNM010000787.1:0-5436 GCA_031398535.1 Betaproteobacteria bacterium
GCAGCGCGGCGCACTGGGTACCGACACCGCGCGGCACGACAACTTCCGCGTCAAGCGCTACATCGCCAAGTACACGATCAATCCGGCGATCACGCAGGGTATCAGCCACATCGTGGGCTCCGTCGAGGCGGGCAAGCTCGCCGATCTCGTCGTGTGGAAGCCGGCGTTCTTCGGCGTCAAGCCGACGCTGATCATCAAGGGCGGCATGATCGCGGCCGCGGCGATGGGCGACCCGAATGCGTCGATCCCCACGCCGCAGCCGGTGCACTACCGGCCGATGTTCGGCGCCTTCGGCGGCGCGCTGAAGACCTCGGTCACTTTCGTGTCGAAGGCCGCGCTGAAGAATCCGGCGGTCGCGAAGCTCCGGCTCCTGAAGCCACTGGTCGCGGTGAAGAACACCCGCAGCATCGGCAAGAAGGACATGAAGCTGAACGACGCATTGCCGCGCATCGACGTCGATCCTGAAACCTACGTCGTGCGCGCCGACGGCGAGCTGCTGGTGTGCGAACCGGCGCAGTCGCTGCCGCTCACGCAGCGCTATTTCCTGTTCTGATGCGATGCTGACGATCCGCGAACGCATCGATACCGATGCCGTGGCGCAGGCCACGCTGGTGCTGCCCTTCCACCTGCGGCAGAAGAGCCGGCTGCTGGCGCATCTCGACAGTGGCGAAGAAGTCGGCCTGATGCTCGAACGCGGCACCGTGCTGCGCGGCGGCGACCGGCTGCGGGCGGACGACGCGCGCGTGGTGGCCGTCGTGGCCGCCGACGAGGCGCTGATGGAGGCGCGCTGCGACGACGCCACCGGTCTCGCGCGGTGCGCCTTCCACCTTGGCAACCGGCACACGCCGGTGGAGGTTCGCGCCGGCGCGCTCCGCTTTTCCGCTGACGATGTGCTGGCGGCCATGCTGCGCGGGCTCGGTGCCCGCGTGGAGGCCATCGCGGCACCCTTCGAGCCGGAGGCCGGTGCCTATGCCGGCGGCCACCATCATTCCGGCGAGGCGAAGCATGGCGGCATCATCCACGACATGGTCGAGCGCACGTTGAGGCAGCGGTGATGCGTGATTCGCCGATGCTGGTGCGCCTGCTGCAGCTGTCGAGCCCGGCCCTGCCGATCGGTGCGTACAGCTATTCACAGAGCCTCGAATGGATGGTCGAAAGCGGCGCGGTGCGCGACGCGGCATCGCTGCAGGACTGGATCGCCGACCTCCTGCACAACGTGATGGCGCACGGCGAGGTGCCGGTGCTGTGGCGGCTGCTCGATGCGGCGGAGCAGGGCGACAGCGTCCGGTTCGCGGAGTGGAATGCATGGTTCCGCGCGTCGCGCGAAGGGGCCGAGCTGCAGGCCGAAACCCTGCAGATGGGCGGATCGCTGGTGAAGCTTCTGGCGGACCTCGACGTGCTCGACGACTTCGCGCGGACGCAGGTCGCGACAGCCGCGCCGGTGACGTTGCCTGCCGCCTTTGCGTTGGCCGCGCGCGCGTGGAACATCCCGCCTGCCGATGCCGTCACGGCCTACCTGTGGACGTGGCTCGAGAACCAGGTGCTGGCCGCATTGAAGGCGATGGCCATCGGCCAGGTGGCGGGGCAGAAGTTGCTGTTGGCGCTGGCCGCCGAGATTCCCGCCATCGTCGATGCCGCGCGGCAGCGCGAGGACGACGACATCAGCAGCTTTGCACCGGGGCTGGCCATTGCCTCGGCGCGCCATGAAACCCAATACTCCCGACTGTTCCGATCATGACCTCCACGACACAACCCTTGCGCGTCGGCATCGGCGGCCCGGTGGGCTCCGGCAAGACGGCATTGACGCTGGCGCTGTGCCGCGCGCTGCGCGAGCACTATGAAATCGCCGTCGTCACCAACGACATCTACACCGAGGAAGATGCCGCATTCCTCGTCCGCAATGAAGCCCTGTCGGCCGACCGGATCATCGGCGTGGAGACAGGCGGGTGTCCGCATACGGCCATCCGCGAAGACGCCTCGATCAACCTCGAGGCGGTCGACCGGCTGGCGCGGCGCTTCGGCAACCTCGACGTCATCTTCGTGGAAAGCGGCGGCGACAACCTGGCTGCCACATTCAGTCCGGAGCTGTCCGACCTCACGCTGTACGTGATCGACGTCGCAGCCGGCGACAAGATTCCGCGCAAGGGCGGACCCGGCATCACGCGGTCGGATCTCCTCATCATCAACAAGATCGACCTGGCGCCGATGGTGGGCGCGTCGCTTGAGGTCATGGACCGCGACTCGCGCAAGATGCGCGGCGAGCGGCCCTTTGTCTTCACCAATCTCAAGACCGGTCACGGACTCGATGCCGTGATCGCGTTCATCCAGTCGCGCGGCATGCTGCGCGCCGCTACCCAAGAAGGAGTGGTCTGATGTCGCGCATGCAACTGTTGGTATTCCTGGGCGCCTCCGGAGTCTCGGCCTTCGCGCTGGCGCATCCGGGCGGCGCGCCGCACGCCGACCTGCAGGCTGGACTCGCGCATCCGTTTGCCGGCCTCGACCACGCGGTGGCCGCGCTGGTGGTGGGATGGTGGGCGGCCGCGCAGACCGGGTCGCGCCGCTGGGTCGCGCCCTTGCTCTTCGTGGCCATGCTGGGTGTCGGCATTGCGACCGGGCTGCGCTTTGGCGTGCCGCCGGGCCTCGAGACCGGCCTGGCCGTGTCGCTGATTGCGCTGGGCGCGCTGGTCGTGGCGTATCGCCGGGCGGCGACCGGCGCTGCGCTGGCGATCATCGGTGCGTTCGCGTTGTTGCACGGGGCTGCGCATGGCAGCGAGGCGCCGGTGGACGCGGAGGCCGCAGTTGCATGGTATGCGCTGGGCCTGATGCTCGGCACCTTCGTTTTGCATGCGCTCGGTTTTGCCGGCGGGGCGGCGTTGCACCGGGCGGCGCCGGCGCTGTGGCGCGGCGCGGGCATCGGCGTGGCGTGCGTGGGCGTGCTAATGCTGGCGCACTGACACGATTGCTCGTCGCGGCGCGCACCGATGGCCTTCGAGTACGCGCCGCTCATTGCCAAGTACGGCTATGCCGCCACCTTCGTCGGGTCGCTGATCGAGGGCGAGACGATGCTGATCCTGTCGGGGCTGGCCGCGCATCGCGGCTACCTTGACTTCACGCTGGTCGTGCTGGCGGGCGCGCTGGGAGGTGCGCTGGGTGACGTTGGCTACTTCATGCTCGGCCGCCACTATCGCGACCAGCTGCAGCAGCGGTTTCCGAAGCTTGCCCCCGGCATCGCCCGCGTGCGGACGATGATCGAGCGCCATCCCAACGGCACCATCTTCAGCGTCCGGTTCTTGTACGGCTTGCGTACCGTCGGCCCGATCGCCATCGGCTCGACCCAGGTTTCCCTGGGGCGGTTCATTGCGATGAATGCGATCGGCGCGCTGACCTGGAGCGTGTGCTGGGCCGGTGCCGGCTTCGTGCTCGGCAAGTCGGCCGAGCGATTGCTGGGCGAGTTGTCCCACTACGAAGTTGCCATTGCCGTTGCTGTCCTGGTGGTGGGCGGCGTTGCGGCGCTGGCGTTGCACTGGCGCCGGCGCGCGGGCACAGGACAAGCGTAGCCCGGCCTGCCCTCAACGGGCGGCTCCCAAAATGGTGCGTTGTAGTTTTCACTGCACCGTTTTGAACCTTCCGGCATGCACCGGATTGGCTCCCGGCGCCATTCCGCCGCGTCTTCGAATGTGCATTCATGCACAAAATCAAACGATTGCGCGAACGCTCCCGGTGTTGGCATGCGTCATGCAATGCAACACCGTGAAGTCAGCTCGCGACTCCAGCAACGCATAACACGCGCGCCTCTTCGGGCCATTCAAATCGACTCGACATCACTTCTACGACGGGGACCCCACATGCAACGCAGAACTTTCATCCGGACCACGCTGGCGGCGACGCTGGCCGCAGCCGGCTTCACCCTGACCATGGCGGCGCAGGCGCAGAACACGATCAAGGTCGGCATCCTGCATTCGCTCTCCGGCACGATGGCGATCAGCGAGACCGCGCTGAAGGACATGGCGCTGATGACGATCGAGGAAATCAATTCGAAGGGCGGCGTCCTCGGCAAGAAGCTCGAAGCCGTGGTGGTGGATCCGGCCTCGAACTGGCCGCTGTTCGCGGAAAAGGCACGCCAGCTGAAGACGCAGGACAAGGTCGACGTGATCTTCGGCTGCTGGACGTCGGTGTCGCGCAAGTCGGTGTTGCCGGTCATCGAGGAACTCAATGGCCTGCTGTTCTACCCGGTGCAGTACGAAGGTGAAGAACTTTCGAAGAACGTGTTCTACACCGGTGCTGCGCCCAACCAGCAGGCCATTCCCTCCGTCGAGTACCTGATGAGCAAGGAAGGCGGCGGCGCCAAGCGCTGGGTGCTGCTCGGCACCGACTACGTCTACCCGCGCACGACCAACAAGATCCTGCGCGCATTCCTCAAGTCGAAAGGTGTCGCTGATGCGGATATCGACGAGAAGTACACGCCGTTCGGACATTCGGATTACCAGACGATCGTCGCCGACATCAAGAAGTTTGCGGCAGGCGGCAAGACGGCCGTGGTTTCCACGATCAACGGCGACTCGAACGTTCCTTTCTACAAGGAACTCGGCAATCAGGGCCTGAAGGCCACCGACGTCCCGGTCGTGGCGTTCTCGGTCGGTGAGGAGGAACTGCGCGGTGTCGACACGAAGCCGCTGGTCGGTCACCTGGCGGCGTGGAACTACTTCATGTCGATCAAGAACCCGACGAACGACGCGTGGAAGGCGAAGTGGGCGGCCTACGCCAAGAAGATGAAGCTGCCGGGCGCCGACAAGCCGATCACCAACGATCCGATGGAAGCGACGTATGTCGGCATGTGGATGTGGAAGCAGGCGGTCGAGAAGGCCAAGTCCACCGACACCGACAAGGTCGTCGCCGCGATGGCCGGCCAGACCTTCCCGTCGCCGAACGGCTTCAACATGAAGATGGACCAGACCAACCACCACCTGTGGAAGCCGGTGTTCATCGGTGAAATCCAGGCCAACGGCCAGTTCAAGGTCGTCTGGAAGGATCCGAAGGGCCTGGTGCAAGCCAAGCCGTGGAGCCCGTTCATCGCCGGCAACGAAGGCAAGAAGGACGCACCGGAAAAGAAGTAGGCACGGGCAGCACAGCCCACCGGCGCTACGAGGACGCGTGCAGCGGTCAGCAGCATTGCCGCCACCGGCTTCGTAGCGCCGGATTTTTTTGGTCGTCGGGAGAGTCATTGTGTTGTCGACGGGAAGCTGCGGCGTGATGGCGCGTGCCGCACGGTGGATGAGCGTGCTGTGGCTGGCCGCAATGGCGTCCGGGGCACAGGCGCTGCCGGCGGACCTCGTGCGCGACTTGGCGCTGGGCGACGGCGATGCGCGAAGCGCTGCCATCGGCAAACTGGGCGCGAGCGGCGACAAGGATGCGTTGCCGCTGCTGCAGGCGCTGGTC
>JANNNM010000475.1:0-18991 GCA_031398535.1 Betaproteobacteria bacterium
CCGAGGTGGCCAACGACTGGCTTGACCGCCTGGCCCGGCACGCGGCGGCGCGTGGGGTCGGCGTCATCGGCACATTCACCAACAACGCGGGCGTCGCGACCTATCCGCTGCCGCGCAGTGCCAATCCGCTGCCTGCGGGCCAGACCGTGGCGTCGCTCGATGCGTTGTTTGCGCGGGCGAACAGCGGCCTGTCCGCGGTGTTGCCGGCCGTCGACGGGCCGTGCCTCTACTTCCGCCGCGAGTGCCTGAACGCGGTGGGCGCGCTCGACGGCACGCCGCTCGGCAGCGACTACGGCATCGAGATCGACTATTGCCTGCGCGCCGGCAGCGCGGGCTTTCGCCACCTGCTGGCAGGCGACGTTTTTGCCGGGCATGCGGGCCACGGTTCGTTCGGCGCGCGCGAGGCCGAGGGCCTCGCCGATCGCACCGAGCAGGCGCTGGCCAATCTCTATCCGATGTACCTGGCGCAGAAGAAGGAAGCGCTCGAAACCGAGCCTGCGCGTCCGTTCGCGCGGCGCGTCGACCTGTTGCGCCTCGCGCAATCGGGCAAACGCATGCTGGTGTTCGTGTCGCATCCGTGGGGCGGCGGCATCCGGCGGTACATGCATGACGTGGCCGCGCTGGCGTCGGCACGGTGTGAGGTGCTCTACCTCGAGCCCGCCGTGGGCGATACCGTCAAGCTGTCGTGGCCGCAACAGGGCGAGAGCTTCGCGCTGTTTTTCACGCTGCCGGCCGACCTGCCGCTGCTCGCCGAGACGTTGCGCAGCATCGGCGTGGACCGCCTGCACTATCACCACGTTCACCTGCAGCCCCGTTCGATCCTGGAACTTCCGGCCGCCGCAGGCATTGCGTATGACTGCACGCTGCACGATTACTACGCGATCTGTCCGCAGTATCACCTGGTGACCGAGGATGGCCGCTATTGCGGCGAGCCGGGGCCCGCCGGGTGTGCCGCGTGCCTGGCCAAGCGGCCCGCGCAATGGGGGCTCGACATCACCGAGTGGCGCGCCGCCTTTGGCCGCCTGCTGCGCGACGCCGATCGCGTGATCGCGCCGTCGGAGGATGTCAGTACGCGCATCCGCGGCTATTTCCCGGACGTGGCGATCGACGTCTGGCCGCATCCGGAAGACACGCCGCCGCCCCCGCCACGCGTGATCCGCGTAGCGGTCTTGGGCAACCTGTCGCCGGAAAAGGGTCTGCATGTCGTGGCCGAGTGCGCGCGCGATGCGCGGATGCGCGGCCTGCCGTTGACCTTCCGCGTGCTGGGCTCGACGACCGAGCCCGTGCCGCAGTCGCCGGAGGTGCCGTTGACGATCTACGGACAATACGTGGACACCGAGTTGCCGCGGCTGATTGCGGCCGAACGGCCCGATGTACTGCTGTTTGCCGCGCAGGTGCCCGAAACGTATGCGTACACGATGTCGGTGGCGCTGCAGTCCGGCCTGCCGATCGTAGCCAGCGCGCTGGGCGCGTTTCCGGAGCGGCTGGAAGGCGTGCCGCGGTCCACGATCGTCCCGTGGAATGCGCCCCCTTCGGCCTGGAATGATGCACTGGTGGCGGCCTCCGGCGTGGTGGAGCGCAGCCGCAAGACGCTCTCGGGCGCGGTGCAGCGGGCTTCGACATGATGACGCCGGCGCGCTACCTGGCGCTGTATCTGGCACCGTTGCCGGAGACCACGCGCACGCGGCCATTGCCCGAGGCACTGCCGGCAATGGGCACGGGCAACTATTTCCTGAAGGACGGGCAACAGGAGGAAGAGCCGCTGTCGTTGCCGCAGCTTTTCACCGCCGGCGTCGAGTGCGGGCATACGGCGGCGCGCACGGAGTTGAAGCACCGGATCGGCACGGTCAACGCCCAGCTCGAGAATTTCCGTGCCGTGCGCGATCGCGCGCAGGGCGACCGCGAGCAACTGGCCGCCGAAGTGGTGGCCACGCAGCGCAAGTTCCACTTCGCGCAGATCCAGATGTCCGAGATGCAGGCGCAGGTATCCGAGGTGCAGGTCCGCGCCGGACAGATGCAGCATCACGCCGACCACCTCGAGTCCTCGCTCGACGCGGCGCGCGATCGCATCGATGAACTTGAAGGCTCGACGGCCTGGCGGATGACCAGGCCCTTCCGCGACGCAGCCCATGGCGCCAAGGTTTCGCTGGCCCGTTTCCGCGCGTGGCGCGCCGGCGTGCGGCGGATTCCGCAATTGTCGGCGACGGCATGGTCGTTGCTGCGTGCCGAAGGCCCCGGCGCGGTCGCGCGGCGCGGCTGGGCCAAGGTCAACCGCGAGGCCGCCTACAAGCCTCCCGTCCCGGAGCAGTTCAAGCTGGAGGAAACACTCACGCCGCTGGTGTTTCCGCCGGTCGAGTCGCCGCGCGTCTCGATCGTGATCCCGGTCTACGGCAAGGCCTTGCTGACGTTCACGTGCCTGAAGAGCGTGCAGGCCAACACCGGCGCGGGCACGTTCGAGGTGATCGTGATCGACGATGCCTCGCCGACGTCGGTTGCGGACGAACTCGCCAACGTGACCGGCGTGCGCTTCGAACGCAACGGCACCAACCTGGGCTTCATCGGCACGTGCAATCGCGGCGCGGAGCTGGCGCGCGGCGAGATGGTGGTATTCCTCAACAATGACACGATCGTGATGCCCGGCTGGCTCGACGCCATGCTGGCGGTGTTCAAGGATCATCCTGAAGCCGGACTCGTGGGCGCCAAGCTCGTCTATCCCGACGGCCGGCTGCAGGAAGCCGGCGGCATCGTCTGGCGCGATGGCTCGGCGTGGAACTGGGGCCGCGACGACAACCCGGACAAGCCCGAGTACAACTATGTGCGCGAGGTCGACTACTGCTCCGGCGCGTGCCTTGCCATTCCCACGCAACTCTTCCAGGCGCTGGGCGGCTTCGATGCGCGGTATGCGCCGGCGTACTACGAGGACACCGATCTCGCCTTCGCCGTGCGCGCCGAGGGCCGCAAGGTCTACTACCAGCCGGCCGCCGTCGTCTTGCATTTCGAGGGCAAGACCTCCGGCACCGTCGAGACGACGTGCGTCATGCGCCACAAGTTGGTTAACCGCGGCACCTTCGCCACCAAGTGGGCCACCACGCTGGCGGCGCATCGCGCGAACGGCATGCAACCGGAGTTCGAACGCGACCGCTGGGCGCAATTGCGCGTACTGGTCGTCGATGCGTGCATGCTGACGCCGGACCACGATGCCGGTTCGATGCGGATGCTGGCCATCCTCGAGATCCTGACGTCGCTCAACTGCAAGGTCACGTTCGTTGCCGACAACCTCGAGCACCGGCAACCCTACGTCGGCGAACTGCAGCAGCGCGGCATCGAGGTGCTGTTCCATCCCTTCGTCCGCTCGATCGCGGAACTGTTGTCGAAGCGCGGCGAGGAATTCGACATCGTCGTGATGTCGCGGCACTACATCGCCGTGAAGCACATCGATGCGGTGCGTACGTTCGCGCCGCATGCGCTGGTCGTGTTCGATACCGTCGACCTGCACTTCCTGCGCACCGAGCGCCAGGCGGAGCTCGAAGGCAGCGCGATCTCGCGCGCATCCGCGCGGTCGAAGCGCGACGAGGAGTTGACGCTGATCCGCCGCGCCGACGTCACGCTGGTGGTGTCACCGTTCGAGAAGACGCTGCTTGCCGAGCTGGTGCCGGAGGCCCGCGTGCTGGTGCTGTCCACGATTCATGAACTATTTCCGCCGGGGCAACCCTTCGCGCAGCGGCAGGGCCTCGTGTTCATCGGCGGCTTCCAGCATCCGCCCAACACCGATGCCGTCCTCTGGTACGCCAAGGAAGTGCTGCCGCATGTGCGCCAGGCGTTGCCCGGAGTGGCCACCTACATCGTCGGCAGCAAGGTGCCGGCCAACGTCCGCGAGCTGGCAGCCGAGGACTTCCTCGTCACCGGTTACGTGCCCGATGTCACGCCGTACTTCACCGGCTGCCGGGTGTCGATCGCGCCGTTGCGGTATGGCGCGGGCGTCAAGGGCAAGATCAACCTTGCGATGAGCTACGGCTTACCCGTGGTGGCCACCACGCCCTCGGTGGAAGGCATGTTCCTGAAGCCGGAGGAAGACGTGCTGGTGGCCGATGATGCGAAGGCCTTCGCCGATGCGATCGTGCGCGTGTATCACGACGAGGCGCTGTGGACGCGGTTGGCGGCCGGCGGCCGCGACAACATCCGCAACCACTTCTCGCGCGATGTCGCGCGCAGCACCATCACCCGGCTGATCGCGCTGGCGCGCGGCAACAGCAAGGCCAAGTCCGCGTAGGCAGCCCTACGTTCGGCGGAACACGACGTCCCACACGCCGTGGCCGAGCTTCAAGCCGCGCGTTTCGAACTTGGTCTGCGGCCGCCACGCGGGGCGCGGCGCGAAATCAGGCGCGCTGTTGGCCAGCAGCGGTTCGGCCGAAAACGTGGCGAGGATCTCGTGCGCGTACTCCTCCCAATCCGTCGCGGCATGCAGGTAGCCACCGGGTGCCAGACGCGTCGCCAGCGCGTTGACAAACGCCGGTTGCAGCAGGCGCCGCTTGTGATGCCGCTTCTTCGGCCACGGGTCGGGGAAGTAGACATGGATACCGGCGAGCGTGCCCACCGGAATCATCTGCGCAACCACTTCGACGGCATCGTGGCGCACCACACGCACGTTGGCCAGCGCCAGTTCGTCGACGCGCTTCAGCAGCGCGCCCACGCCGGGCGCGTGCACTTCAATGCCGATGAAATCGTGCTGCGGATGCGCCTGCGCAATGGCCGCCGTGGTCTCCCCCATGCCGAAGCCGATCTCCAGGATCACCGGTGCCACGCGGCCGAAGACGGGAGCGAAATCCAGTGGCGACGGCTGGAATGGCAAGCCGAAGCGCGGCAGCAATGCCTCGAAGGCGCGGGTCTGCGCCGGCGACATCCGGCCCTGCCGCAGCACGAAGCTGCGCACGGGGCGCGCCAGCGGTGCCTGCGCGGGATCATCCTCCGTCAGGGGCGGGATGCCCCGCGCCGGGGCTCTCAACGCACGCCTTCGACGCGCTGCCAGTCGGGCGCGTTCAGCGCGCGATTGACGGTCGTTCCGCTTGTCGCACCCGCCGGCGTGTGTTGCACCGCCAGCGTCTCGGCATCCTTCCAGCTGACCGTCACATCCGACCACGCCGCGGGTGGCGACCACGCGGCGGCTTTGCGAATGCCATCGCGCGCAACCCGCCATACGGTGACCTGGTTGGTGCAACCCGCCGCGCAGAAATCGGCCACTGCGAGATTCTGCCGGTCGGGTGATAACACCGGTTCGGCGGGTACGACGGTCAACTGGCCGTTGGCCCGCTGCAGCACGCCGTAGCTCAGGCGCTCGCCGTCGGCGATGAACAGCACGACCGCGTTGGCGTTGCTCCAGTAGTCCCACAGCGCATAGCTGCGCGCATCCGCACCCGCGATGACGTCAACGAGTTCCTTGCTGCCCGAAGGAAACAGCGACACCTTGAGCGTATCGCCGTCACGCACCGCAAGATTAGGCAGCGACTTCAACTGCTCGGCCTCGACCTTGCGGCCACAGTGGCCGGGGCTTTCGACCTCCGCGCACAGCGCCATCACGCGTTCGGGCGTCAATGGCGCGGCCGGCGCATGTGTCGCCGCGCCTGCGAGCAGAATCGCTGCCGCGTAGTACTTCCACCGCGCGCGCATGACGATCAGCCGATGAGGCCGGCAGTGGGCGAGCTGGGGCTGGCCGCATACAGCTTGCGCGGCATGCGTCCCGCAAGAAACGCCTCGCGCCCGGCCTGCACCGCCAGCTTCATTGCGTGGGCCATCCGCACGGGGTCCTGCGCTGACGCGATGGCCGTGTTCATCAGCACGCCTGCGCATCCCAGTTCCATCGCGATGGCGGCATCCGACGCCGTGCCCACGCCCGCGTCCACCAGCACCGGCACCTTCGCCTGCTCCTGGATCAGCTTCAGGTTCCACGGATTGAGGATGCCCATGCCCGAGCCGTTCAGGGAGGCCAGCGGCATCACGGCCACGCAGCCGATCTGCTCCAGTTCACGCGCGATGATCGGGTCGTCGGACGTGTACACCATCACCTGGAAGCCATCGGCCACCAGGATCTCGGCCGCGCGCAGCGTTTCGCGCACGTTCGGATATAGGGTGTTGGGGTCGCCCAGCACTTCGAGCTTGGTCAGCGCGTGGCCATCGAGCAGCTCGCGCGCGAGCTTCAGCGTGCGCACCGCATCGTCGGCCGTGTAGCAACCCGCGCTGTTGGGCAGGTAGGTGAATTCCGACGGCGGCATCGCGTCGAGCAACGACGGCGCATTCGCGTCCTGCCCGAGGTTGGTCCGGCGGATGGCCACGGTGACGATCTGCGCCCCGGAGGCGACGACCGCATCGCGCGTCTGCGCGAAGTCGCGGTACTTGCCCGTGCCCACCAGCAGGCGGGACGAATAGGACTTGCCGCCGATGACCAGCGGGTCGGCAAGGGCTTGCGGCGTGGCGGGAGCGTTCATCACACCATTTTACGCCCAGCGCGCAGGGGCGCCGACCCCGCCAGGAATCAGCCGCCGCCGACTGCCGCGACGACTTCCAGCCGGTCGCCTGCCCGCACCGGCGTCTGCGCGTAGCGGCTCTTCGGGACGATCTCGCCGTTGCATTCGACGGCGATGCGCTTGCCCTCGAGGTTCAGCGCGCGCACCAGGTCGGCCATCGTGGCCGGTGGCGGATCGAGGCGGGTGGTGGTGCCGTTGACGACGATGTCCATGCCGTAACGTAGCAAATGGGCGCGACAAAGGAAACTGCCGTGCGCGCGAGCCCGGGCGCGCACGACCGGATCAGGAACGCATGCGCGCTGCGCCGGCCAGCGAATAGTTCGCGTCGAGCAGTGCGTTCACCGTGCCGACCGCACGCCATTCCAGTTTCGTTGGTACCGCCGGATGGTTGCGCCAGGGCGCTGCGTGCACAATCTCGTCGTCGCCCAGCACGGCAAGCACGATGACATCGTCGATGCATTCGACCGACAGCGACCCCGGCGGCGCGCTGCCCAGCGAGCGCCAACCGGCGGAGGCTGCGCGAGACGAATCTCCGGACCACGGCAGATACATCGCATCGCCGTTGCGACCGCGGGCTACGAGTCCGGCTTCGCCTTGCGCCGTGGTGAATGCATTCAATGATCCGGCGATGCCTTCACCGATGCGCGTCCACGCGGTGGTGGCGTCCCCGTCGAGCGTCCGGTAGTGAACGGCGCCGTCCGCGCCCAACGCGAACAGTTCGATCCGGCCGCGGGCGAGTGTTGCAACCACGGCGGACATCGGCGGGCCGCCGAGGGATCGCCCCTTCTCGGCGCCAGTCTTGGTTGATGTCGCGCCGGGCGCCGTGCGTTGATGTTGCACGACACCAGCATCGTCGACGGCCAGCACGTGCAGCACATCCGCGTCGGCGACCAGAGTGAGTGGCGGTTTCAACGTCGTGGAAAGCTGCTGCCATTGCGCGGTGCCAGGGCCGGCATCGCCGGCCGCCTGGTCATCCCCGAACGCGTGATACAAGGCGCCGTCATAGGCAAGCTGCACGACATGCGTGCGACGGCCTGCGATGGCGATGCGCGCGCCGGCCACCATCGTGGCCATGGACTTGACCGGCACTTTCGGCTTGGCCGACTTGGTGAACATCGGCTGCGCGACCACGCCTTCGCGCGCCTCCATCCGGATCCGGCAGGTGAGTGAATAGTCAATGTGCCGGGGGTCGGTCTTCAGCGTGAACGAGGTTTCCTGCGCCACCGGTCCGGCGCCGCTCAAGTCGAACCATTTCGTGACCGTGGACGTTTCCCATTCACGCGCACTGGTTTCGTGGTGTTCCCAGGTCGAGCCCTCGGCGGCGAAAAACACTTCGGGCGGCCCACCATAGGGTGTGGTGTAGCTGTCATCTTCGATGGCACGCACCTGGACCCACAGGCCGACCGGGCAACCCGGAAGCGCAACGCTTTCATTGATCGGCCGGTTCTCGCCGCCGGAAATCGAGGCGCGGAGTTGTTTCGCGCCCAACATGCTGGCGCTGTCGATGTCGCCCACCCCCATGTCGAACGTGAAGTCCCCATCCCCCAGCCCGTCCGGGTCGCCGTCGGTATGCATGAAGATATGGTCAAAGAAAACTTCTGCGTTGCGAAATCCGGTCCGGAACATGCCCGACGTTTCCGCCGCCTTGGTCGTCGGCGAACCCTGCGCGACAGGCGCGAAGATGTGGAACGTGAAGTCCGTACTCTGGGGCAGTGGAAATGAATAATCGTGCGCGGTCGTCGCGCCCTGCAGGAACGGAAACGCGGCACCGGCCAACGCCTGCGTGACCGAATCCTTGATATCGATGACGGGCGTGGTCGGCTGGCGCGTCCTGAACATGATCCGCACCGACTCGATGCCTGGAAACACGCGCACGTTGGTGATGCCCTGGACGAGTGGCATGCGTTTGCGGATGTCGTCGATGATGCCACTGGGCAGCCCGAGCTTTTCGCGACCCACGACCAGCACCGTGTCGAGATTCAGCGCGGGATTGTCCGTGCGCTTCAGCGCAAACAAGGCCTGCTGTCCCGGCCCCAAGCGCGCCGGCGCGCTGCCGGACGCACCGACGGCCGCCTTGCCGGTGTGGTCGACAAATTTCCGGGTGCCCGCATCATCGGTGATCCATACGGTGCCTTCGACCGCGGGGTCGCCCGTATTCCAGGACACCGTCGTGGGCGCCAGCTGGCTGATCGACCATGTCGATATCTCGACGGGGTTGGGTGTCGCAACGATATCGGCGGCCATGAATCAGGCCCCGCGCACGAGCGAGAAGCGGGCGCTGATCAGGTCGTTCATCGTGCCGAAGGCCTGCCACTCGAGTTTCGATGGCACGTTGGGGTAGTCGCGCCACGCCGTGGCATGGACCGTTTCATCGTCGGCCAGGACCGCCAGCACCACGTCGCCCTCAATCTCTTCGGCCGACAACGCGCCAGCAGGTGCCTTGCCCAACGACTGCCAGGCTTTGGCATCTCCGGCCGACCACGCCAGGTGCATCACATCGCCGTTGCGACCGCGCCCGATGAGTCCGATTTCTCCGCGCGCATTGGTGAAGGCATTGAGCGACCCCGCCAGGCCTTCGCCGATGCGCTTCCAATCGCCGCCGGTATGCTCGCCCAGCGTGCGATGCATGACCGCACCGTGCGCATCCATCGCGAAGAGTTCAGTGCGATCGCCGGCCGTTGCTACGACGACGGGTGCAACCACGCTTCCGCCCAGCGATGTCGTCTTCGCCGCACCGTAGCCCGCCTGTCCAGCCGTAGGCCCAAGCACCTGATGCAGGACGTGTCCCGCCTCGTCGACGGCAAGCAGATGCAGCGCGTCGCCAGCCGCAGCCACCGTCAGCAGTGGCGGCAATTCGCTTGCAAGCCGCGTCCACGGCTCGCTGCTTGAACCCGGGCGGGCGCCCACTTCAGCGTGATACAGCCCCCCGTTACCCGCCAGTTGCAGCACATGATTCCTGCGATCCGCCACGGCAATGCGATCGCCGGTCACCATCGTCGCGACGGTCTTCACGCGGGAGATCGGCTTGGCCGATTTCTTGATCATCGGTTGCAGCACTGCACCGGGCGTGGCCTGGAAGCGCAGGCGGCAGTGGAGCGAATAGTCAACGTGCCGCGGACCGGTTTCGAGGATGAATGGAAATTCCTGCGCGATCGGTCCGGCTCCGCTCAAGTCAAACCACTTGGTGACCGTGGAAAATTCCGTCTCGTCGCCGTGACTGTACCCATGCTCCCACTTGGCGCCTTCGGGTGCGAAACTGATATTGGCCTCGGTGCTGGTGAAGTGGTAACCGAACGCATCGTCTTCTTCGGAGCGCACCTGCACCCAAAGCCCCACCGGTGCGGGCTCGATCAATACGCTCTGGTTGATGTCCCTGTTACTGCCACCGGAAATGTCGGCCTTGTACTGCGTGCCGCCGAGCACGGCGCCGCCGTCGATGTCACCGGCACCCATGCCGAACGTGAACTCGCCGTCACCCAGCGAGCCCGGGTCGCCATCCGTGTGCACGAATACGCGGTCGAAGAAGACCTGCGCGTTGCGCAGCCCCGTCCGGAACTGGCCCGACATCTCGACCGACTTCGCCGTCGACACCGCGCCGCTGCCTGGTACCGCCACGATGTGGAACGTGAAGTCGGTGTTCTGCGCCAGCGGGAACGAAAAATCGTGCGCCGTGCGCGGCCCCTGCAGAAATGGAAACACCGCGCCGGACAGCGCCTGGTTGTCCGTGCGCTTGATGTCGACGACCGGCACCGTGGCCTGTCGCGTGCGGAACCTGATCCGGACGGATTCGATGTCGGGAAAGACCTGCAGGTTGGTGATGCCCTGGATCAGGGGCCCCCGGGCACGTACGTCATCCACGAACCTGGTCGGCAGTCCGAGCGTTTCGCGCGTCTCGACCGTGACACTGGCCAGGATGATGGTCGGGGTCGCGGTGTTCTTGAGCTGGAAGAGGTAGGTCTTGCCCAACTCCACCAACACCGTGGCGCTGCCGGTGCCGCCAGCCGGAATCGGGTTCCCGGCACTGTTCTTCGCGGGCGTGGACGGGCCGGAATCGGCGGAAACGTAGACCGTCCCGGTCTGAAATCCACCACCCGAGTCCCAGGAAATGGTCGTGGACCGCATCCGGCTGATCGACCAGATCGTGCCCGGTACGGGATTGGGACTGGCGCTGATGAAGACAGCCATGTTGTAGCCCTCGAGTTGTATTCCACGAAACAACCAGAGTAACCCAGATCGGCGGCTCAGCCATCGGAAAAGTAGTCGAACGCCTACAGCGAATGACCGGGCACGCCAATGGTGGGGGACCCGTGCGACGGGCATAGTCAATTCGGCGCAGTACCTTGGAGATGCGATGGCAACCTGCGAAACCTGCGGCAACGATTACGACAAGTCCTTCCAGGTCATCAAGGCTGGGAAGACGCATACCTTCGACAGCTTTGAATGCGCGATTCATGCCCTTGCTCCCGCTTGCTCTCACTGCGGCGTGCGGATCATCGGTCATGGTCTGGAGAAGGATGGAACGATGTTCTGCTGTGATCATTGCGCCGAGCATCAGGGCGTGACCGAATTGCGCGACCGGGCCTGATCCATGACGCTGCGCCCCCTCGTCATGGTCCTTGCGATCTTTGCATCAATTGCGGTGTCATCGAACGCCTTCCCGCAAGGTTCCACCAGCGCCGCTCCGTCAGCGCAAACCGCCGAAAGCGTCCGCCTGTACATGCAGATGCATCAGGTCCTGAGTCATCCGCGTTGCGTCAATTGCCATCCGAAGGACGACACGCCGAAGCAGGGTCTTGACCAGCATGTCCACGTGCCACCGATCACGCGCGGACCGCAGGATCGCGGCCCCGTCGGCATTGCGTGCGCGGCATGCCATACCGAGGCCAACTACGATCCGGGCCGCGTTCCCGGTGCGCCGAACTGGCACCTGGCACCGCTGTCGATGGCGTGGGAAGGCAAGTCCGCGCCCGAACTGTGCCGAGCACTGACCGACCGGTCGCGCAACGGCAATCGCGATATCAACGCCACGGTCAAGCACTTGATCGAGGACAAGCTGGTCGCGTGGGGATGGGCGCCGGGCATTGATCTCAACGGTCAACCCCGCGTTCCGGTCCCCATGGCGAAGGACGAGTTCGATCGCATCGTCGTCGCGTGGGCCAGGTCGGGCGCTGCCTGTCCCTGAACTCCCGATACAATTGATGGTTATCGTGCGACGCAATGGCGTCGACACGCCGGTTACCATCAACGGAGCAGGACAAGACCATGACGCCGATGTTCGACCTGAAGGATCACGTAGCGATCGTCACCGGCGGCAACGGCGGCATCGGCCTCGGCATGGCGCTGGGTCTTGCCACCTGCGGCGCCAACGTGGTCGTCGTCGGCCGCAACGCGGACAAGAATGCGAAGGCCCTGGCGGACCTGCGCGCAGCCAATCCCGAGGCCGACCCGATGGCCATCAGCGCGGACGTGACGCAGGAGCAGGAATGCATCGCGCTGGTCGCGCAGGTGATCAAGCATTACGGCCGGATCGACGTGCTGATCAACAACGCCGGCACCAACATCCGCAAGGCGCCGCAGGAGTACACCGTCGAGGAGTGGCGGATGCTGCTCGATGTCAACCTGACCAGCGCATTCGTCTGCGCGAAGGCCGTCTACGCGACGATGGCCAAGGCCAAGCGCGGCAAGATCATCAACATCGGGTCGATGACGTCGATCTTCGGCGCGTCGTTCGCTGCACCCTACGGCGCGAGCAAGGGCGGCATCATGCAGATGTCGCAGTCGCTGGCCGTCGCATGGGCGCGCGACAACATCCAGGTGAATTCCATCCTGCCGGGCTGGGTCGACACCGACCTCACGCGCCAGGCGCGCAAGGACGTGGCCGGCCTGCATGAGCGCGTGGAGGCGCGCACGCCGGCAGCGCGGTGGGGGACACCGCAGGACTTCGCGGGGATTGCGGTGTTTCTTGCGAGTGGCGCGTCGGATTTCGTGACCGGGATTTCGATTCCGGTGGATGGCGGGTATTCGGCGCAGGCTTGACGCTCCGTGGGGGCCGCCGCGACCTGGGCCAGCCGCCCGCGGTCGGCGGCGTCGATGTCGAGGCTCGACCCATGAAATTGCGCTTGACCCTGTGCCAATCAACGCGCACGATCTTTGCCGGACCCAACCCATTGAGGAGACTCTGATGCGTCGATCCACGATATTCGCTGTTGTTGCATTTGCCGCTGCGGGACCTGCGCTGGCCTGTGATATGGACGGCTCCAGCGCCGATGCCTCGGCCGCCGTATCTTCCAAGGTCGCTACCGTGTCCCAGCAGCTGCCCGCCGCGTCGACCGTGCCCAAGACGTTGCGGCCCCAGGTTGCCAAGGCGCCGCAAAAAGCCCCGGCCAGTCCCGCTGTGGAAGCCGCGGAGGTCAAAGCCAAGCCGACTACCACCGCCGCGTTGGCGGTGCGCAACTAGGCTGCTTTCCTGGCCGACCGAAAAGCCCGCCGCGTGCGGGCTTTTTTGCGCCGAAAGCTGGATTGCGGGCCCCGCGCGGCGCAATACAAAATGGCTTACGTTGATGTGACGTAAGCCATTGAAATTAGGGGTGGCGGCCAAGGACTCGAACGAGACGACCTTGGGATCCCGATCAATTGCTGATCCGTAATTCTTTCGGTGTCGCCGCCAATCGGTGCGCGAGTACGTAGTGCCGCACTTGAGTGTAGGTCCAGCGGCCCCTCGACGAACTCAAGCCATGACATTGTTTGTGTGTGCTCACATCGGGCATGCCATATTCGGCATATCGACCGTTTATATCTTTTTCGACATATATTGCAATATCGTCTAATTAAGCATATATTGCATTTATGCTTTTTAAGGAATATAATGCTTATACGCTCAAAATAGCATAATGTTCAAAATGATCAATCAAACGAGGGGGCCACATGCGCTATGTAATACAACTCCCGTCCCAACTCTCAAGCCACCTGCGCGCACTTCGAAAAACGAATCAGTGGACCCAATCCCAGCTTGGATCCCGATTGGGGCTCAGCCAGACGCGTATCGCCCGGATCGAGCGTGATCCCACGTCTATAAGTGTCGACCAACTACTTCGGGTGCTTTCCGCATTGGGAGTGCAGGTGACCCTTGAGCCGCTCCAAAACCGTGGTGCAGCACACCTGACCAGTCCTATGCCAATCGCAAGTGCCACAGGCACGGTGGGAACGAAAGTAGCGGGATACGAAGACGCGGGCAAGGACGGAGACTGGTAACGATGTCAGACGCACTCAACATCTGGATGAACGGAGCGCACGTTGGCATTTGGTCAAAGTCGCGCAGCGGGGTGGCAACCTTTCAATATGAAGCGAACTGGACAAAATCACGCGTAGCGCGAGCTCTGTCATTGTCGCTTCCGATCACTGCTGGAAACGGCGAGCACCGAGGCGAGGTAGTCGACAACTATTTTGAGAATCTACTGCCTGAGAGCTTGAACATTCGGAACCGGCTACGTTCGCGATTCAAAACCAAGTCAATCCGCGCCTTTGACCTGCTCACCGCCATCGGCCGCGATTGTGTTGGCGCCGTGCAGATATTGCCGGAGCACACAGAACCGGAAGGCTGGGACCGAGTTGAGTCCGAGCCGCTCAACGAAGATCAGATCGAGCGCATCCTGAAGTCAGCTGCCTCGGGGGCGCCATTGGGTCAGCGCCAGGATGGCGACGATGATTTTCGCATTTCCATCGCGGGCGCACAGGAGAAGACCGCGCTATTGCGGTTCGGGCAGCAATGGCGACGCCCACACGGGGCTACTCCGACTACCCACATCTTGAAGCTACCACTGGGCTTGGTGGGCAACATGCAGGCCGATCTGAAAGATTCGGTCGAAAACGAGTGGCTATGCGCGCAAATCGTCCGCGAATTCGGGTTACCTGTCGCGATAGCAGACATGGCTATATTCGGCGGACAGAAAGCGTTGGTGGTTCAGCGCTTCGACCGGCGTTGGCAAGGAATCCCGCCTGGCGAGCAAGACCTGCCCGGATTCAATCCTCGCGACAACACCTGGATCGCCAGACTGCCGCAGGAGGATCTATGCCAAGCGACAGGCACTCCACCGACGCAAAAATATGAGAGCGATGGTGGTCCGTCCATGCAAAAGTGCCTCGACATTCTGGGCGCAAGCGCAGATGCGGAAATGGACCGCAAGACCTTCGTCCTCGCGCAGTTTGCCTTTTGGATGCTTGCCGCTACCGACGGACATGCAAAGAATTTTTCCTTGTCACATTACCGAGGCGGCACCTTCGGGCTTGCACCCCTGTATGACGTGATATCGGCATGGCCAATCATCGGGCGGGGACCCAATCAACTACAGGAACAGGACGCAAAACTGGCGATGGCCGTGCGCGCAAAGAATGCACATTACAAGTTGACCGAGATTCATGCGCGACACTGGCAATCTCTGGCACAGCGCAACGGAGTTCCTGGCGCGTGGCCAGAGATGCAGCAAATGGCTCAGGATGCTGAGGCCGTGCTCAAACGTGTTGAATCGTTGCTGCCTGACAATTTCCCTCGTCGTGTTTGGGATTCAGTAGAGAGTGGAGTGAAGAAGCACGCCATTAGGTTCCTGCATGAAGCCACTGCAATCGGGCCGACAAAAGGAGCAAATAATCCTGTCGAGGGATAGGAGTGCCACCTTCAGTCGCTCACAAGGGGGTCAGCATTGGTGGTGTTGTCTGCGCAGTCTTGACATCGATCGCTACCAATATTCGTGGCGCCACATAGACTCTGCCCCACGCTCGGCCCGTACGTTCGACAAGGATGCCGGCCGCCTGAAGTGCCATGACCGCTGCCCTGGCGGTGGGTTGGCTCACATCCAGTAGCCGAGTCGCATGCCCGACGGTCATGTATGGATTCGTAAGCAGGTGGTCGATCATTGCCAACGCTTTGGGCTTTGCGTGCATCGCTCTTCGAAAATCTTCCCGGATCTGCAATAGCTCGTTTGCCTGTGCGGCAGCTTGCGTGGCGGTTTCGATCACGCCCGTCAGAAAATATCGGATCCAGTCATTCCACGCCGAATGAGTTCGCACGCGTTGCAGCAGATCGTAGTAATCCTGCCGATGCTCGTCGATGAAGCCGGACAAGTACAGCAAAGGCTGCGATAGTCGCCCGCGCTCGATAAGAAACAACGAAATCAGCAGCCGACCGACGCGGCCGTTGCCATCTCCGAATGGATGAATCGATTCGAACTGAACGTGCTGAAGAGCGCATTGGATGAGTGTCGGATAGCCGTCTGGCGTACTGACGTACGCTTCCCATGCAGTCAACGCTTCGTGCATTTCCGCAACTGGCGGTGGAACGTAGGGGGCAGAAGCCTCGTCCTGCCCCCGCGAGCCCACGATGTTCTGCCCCGTGCGGAATTCGCCGGGTGTCCTGTTGGCCCCTCTTACCCCTTGCATCAGCAGCGCGTGCAATTCGCGCACCAGGCGCAGCGAAAGGGGAAGGGTTGGCAAGCGCGCGATGCCATGTTCAAGCGCCCTTACATAGTTGCCAACTTCCGTGGCGTCGTCGTTCTGTTCGCGCTTTCCGTCCTCGATTTCACCCAGCAGAAGGTCGGGAAGGTTGGTGTGCGTGCCTTCGATGCGAGATGACAGCACGGCTTCCCGCCGAATGTAAGGCGCGATCAGGAGGTGGGGGTTCGGGAGGTGCCTACCCGTTGCCGAAAGCTCCGCTATCGCCGTGTCGGCCTGCGACAGGAGGGCAACAACATCATGTTCGAAGGTGAGGGGTGGAGGGAGCGGGGCAGGCGAAAACGCCGGGTTGCCCTTGGCGGTTTGGACGATCTTGCCGCTGGCGTTCACGAAGTCGCGAGCATTCATAAGAAATCGCTCCTTAACTTCCAAAGCCATTCCGAGGCCATAGGTTGGCTTATGAAGTTAAGCCAACATTGAAAGAAATCGTGACAATAATTATAAAGTGATCCGGCTAAATTCAGATGGCGGAATCGACACCAGACAAAGAAAAAGGCCCTGCATTTCTGCAAGGCCTTGATTTGTAATGGTGGCGAGCCAGGGACTCGAACCCCGGACCAAAGGATTATGATTCCTCTGCTCTAACCAGCTGAGCTAGCTCGCCAAAGCCAAAAATTATGGCAGAAACGGGTCGATTCGTCCAGCAATGCGGCTACAGGTCTCCAAAATCTTCAAACGGTTGCAGCCCGCTACAACCCGCGCTGCACCTACCCCAGCGCAAACTCCCCGCCCCGCTCGATGGCGCGCTGATACGCCGGCCGGGCATGCACCCGCCGCAGCCAGTCCAGCAACTTGGGTCGCGTGGCATCCAGCCCACCCCGCGCCGCAGCCGCCTCCACGACAAAGAACATCATCACATCGGCCGCCGTGAACGCCTTGCCGGCAAACCACGGCGCCTTGCCGAGCTCGGCTTCCATGTAGTCGAGCTGGCGCTTCAGGTTGGGTTCGATGAACGAGGATTTCACCTTGCCCGAGATGGCTTTGGCGATCGGCCGGGCGAAGAACGGCATGGGGGAGGTCTCGATCTTGTCGAAGACCAGCTTCATCAGCAGCGGTGGCATGCCGGAGCCTTCGGCGAAGTGCAGCCAGTACGTATAGCGCAGTCGCTCCGGCGTGCCCGGCGCGGGAATCAGCTTGCCGTTGCCGTAGCGTTCGACCAGGTACTCGGTGATGGCGCCTGACTCGGCGATGGTGAGGTCGCCGTCGGTGACGACGGGCGACTTGCCGAGAGGATGCACGGCCAGCAACTCGGGCGGCGCCAGCATCGTCTTCGCATCGCGCTCGTAGCGCTTGATGTCGTAGGGGACCTTCAGTTCCTCAAGCAGCCACAGCACGCGCTGCGAGCGGGAATTGTTGAGGTGATGGACGACGATCATGCGAAAGACTCCTTGCGATCAATGAATGCCGATTTTGGCAGGATGCCGCGCGCCAAGGCTGCAATGCGAAGGCCAGTGCTGCCGCCGGGCGCGACGCAACAATATCGGTAATCGAATCGTCGCCATCGCGCAAGCGAAAATGGTGGCGAATATTCTGCATTTCACCATGCTGCGCGAACGGAATCCACGAGGAGCATACCCGCGGAATACCCCCATTCACGGGCCCCTCCCAACCGTTCGCGCCGCCTTTCGCCGTTTCATCCCCGGTTTCATGGGATTCGTCGCTTACCCGTTGAGGGGTTGTAGGCGCCCGCCTACAGTGCGATCCATGGCAGCAACGCAGTGAATCCAGAACCCGCTGCCAGTGCATCTTAAAGCGTGACCCCAACCGAAACAGGAGCCCGACCATGACGACGACGATCAAGACAAGCTGGACGGAGAAACTGGTGATGGTAGCGATCACGCTGGCCATCGGTGTGGGCTCCCTCGAGCTGGTGGCCGGTGCGATGAGCTCGCCTGCACCGGAATCCATTGCCGCGAAGAAGCAGTTCATCGCCGCGGAAGAAGTCCGCGCCAACCAGATCCGCACGCTGGAAGCAGGCGAAGTGCGCTTCGCCGGCGACGGCCCCGCGCAAGTGAACTGATTCCCGCAACAGCACTTCAGGTTTCCCCCGCCGGCTCCCCCCCAACTCCCTGCCGGCACCCAAGGGCCCGCGAAAGCGGGCCCTTTTCTTTGGGGTCACGCCAACGGGCATCAGAGTCCGGTGGCCTTCCTGATCAGCGCGAAATAGAGGCGGTACGGCAGCATCCGCAGCAGCTTCAGCTTGCGCGTGAACGCCTTCGGGAAATGAATCTCGAAGTCACCTGCCTCCAGTCCGCCGATGATCTCGCGCGCTGCTTCATCGGCGGTGATGAGGTTGGGCATCGTGAAATCGTTCCTATCGGTCAACGGTGTTTGCACGAAGCCCGGCATGATCAGGTACACGCCGAGGACTTTGGGATGCAGGTCGAAGTACAGGGTCTCGGTGAAGTTGACGAGCGCGGCCTTCGACGCGCCATAGATCAGCGCCTTGGGCAGGCCGCTGTAGCCGGCCACGGACGCGACGATGCCGATGCCGCCGGTGCCTTGCGCCAGCAAACCGGGCAGCACAGCGGAACAGGTGTTGATCACGCCGTGCAGGTTCGTTTCAAGCAGCGCGCGCGAATCCTTTTCGTTCAGCTCCCACGCGCGCATTTCCTGGTGGGTGCCGGCGACGATCAGCACCAGGTCGAGGCCACCCCACTGCGTGCGGATGCGTTGCGCAGCGGCGGCCACGGCTTCGGTGTCGGTGAAGTCCAGTGGCTCGACCAGCGCGGCGGCGTGGTTGCCGGCCACCGCGCGCAACTTGTCGGCGGAACGCGCGGACAACGCCACGCGCGCACCCGCGGCCAGCAGCGCCTGGGCGGTGGCGGCGCCGATGCCCGTCGATGCGCCAATGACCCACACGCGGCATTGCGGCCACGCGGGCAGCGGCGGATTGAGCGGCGCGAATAAGCCCATCGCTAGCCCCGCCGCTTGCGGAACGACAGCGTCACCTGGCCGACCTCGACGCC
>JANNNM010000486.1:0-4275 GCA_031398535.1 Betaproteobacteria bacterium
CAGGGCACGTTGCAGTTCGGGCAGGCCGGTCGCCACAACCAGTTGAACGCGCTCGCCGCGCTGGCCGCTGCGCGGCATGTTGGCGTGCCGGTGGCGCATGGGCTCGAGGCGCTGCGCCGCTTCCAGGGCGTGAAGCGCCGCCTCGAAGTGGTGGGGACGGCACGCGGCGTGACCGTGTATGACGACTTCGCGCATCACCCGACCGCGATTGCCGTGACGTTGGACGGCCTGCGCCGCAAGGTGGGCGGCGGCCGTGTGCTGGCGGTGCTGGAGCCGCGATCGAACACGATGAAGATGGGCGCCGTGAAGGACGCACTGCCCGGCAGTCTGGCCGGCGCCGATCAGGTGTACTGCTACGCGGCCCATCTCAACTGGGACGTGGCAGGCGCGATGGCGCCGCTGGGTCCGAAGGCGCGCGTGTTTCAGGACCTCGACGCACTCGTCGCCAGCGTGGCCGCCGATGCGCGCAGCGGCGATCATGTGCTCGTGATGAGCAACGGTGGTTTCGGCGGCGTGCACGGGAAGCTGCTGGCCCGCCTCGCGACGTGATCACGGTCGTCTACCTGCACGGATTCCGGTCCTCGCCGGCCAGCGTGAAAGCCGTGCAATTCCGGTCCGCCGTCGCGCAGTTGCCTGAAGCACGGCGGCCGCAACTGCATGTGCCCGAGCTGGCATTCAGTCCGGCTGCGGCCGTGGACGATGTCGCCGCATGGGTCGACGCGCACGCCGAGCCATCGACGCTCACCTTCATCGGGAGCTCGCTCGGCGGCTACTACGCCACGCACTTGGCGGAGCGCTTCGGCGCGCGCGCCGTGCTGATCAACCCTTCGGTGCGTCCGTTTGCCAGCCTGCAGGCGTGGCGGGGCACGCAGACCAACATGCACACGGGCGCCGAGTTCGAAGTGACCGCGTCGCACTTCGACGAGTTGACTGCGCTGCGCGTGCCGGCGATCACGCGGCCCGACCGCTACTTCCTGCTCGTGGAATCCGGCGACGACGTCCTCGATTATCGCGAAGCGGTGGCCTTCTACGGGGGCGCGTATCAGTATGTGCGCGGTGGCGGCGACCATGCCTTCACCGATTTCGTGCCGCAGATTCCGGCCATCCTCCGGTTTGCCGGCGTGGAGGTCGACGCTTGACCACGCGGCACGTTGACATCGCAGTGATCGGCGCCGGTCTCGTCGGTGCGGCCATCGCGTTCGGCCTGCGCGCGCCCGGCAGGCGCCTCGCGTTGCTCGACGAGGGCGACGTGGCGCTGCGCGCGTCGCGCGGCAACTTCGGGTTGATCTGGGTGCAGGGCAAAGGCCTGGGGCTGCCTGCCTATGGCGCGTGGACCCAACGCTCCGCGCGCGCGTGGCCGCAACTCGCGGCGGCGTTGCGTGAGACCACCGGCGTGGACGTCGCGCTGCGGCAGCGCGGCGGATTGCACGTGTGCCTGTCCGCGCAGGAGCTCGACACGCGCGCCGCGAAGATGGCGGCGTTGCTGGCGCAACCCGGCTTCGAACGCTACCCCATCGACGTGCTCGATCGCGCGGGGGTCGCGGCGCGGCTGCCCGCGGTCGGGCCCGAGGTGGTCGGCGGCACCTGGAGCGATCTCGACGGCGACTGCAATCCGTTGCAACTGCTGCGCGCCTTGCACGCGGCCATGGCCAATGGCGGCGGCGAGATGATCACCGGCACCGCGATCGACGGGATCGAACCGCGGGCGCATGGCTTCGCGGTGCGGTCGGCCCGCGGCCTCCTCGAATGCGAGACCCTCGTCCTCGCGGCAGGCCTCGGCAACGCGCGCCTCGCGCCGATGGTGGGCTTGACGGCACCGGTCGTGCCGAACAAGGGGCACATCATCGTCACGGAATGCGTGGCTCCCTTCCTGTCGATGCCGCTGGAAACCATCCGGCAGACCGACGAAGGCACGGTGATGATCGGCGATTCCCAGCAGGCGTGCGGGTTCGACGACACGCTGGAACTGCCGGTGCTGGCCGCGCTGGCCGATCGCGCGGCGCGGGTGTTCCCGCAACTGCGCGGCGTTCGCGTCAATCGGACATGGGCAGCGTTGCGCGTGATGTCGCCGGACGGCTTTCCGATCTACGCGCAATCGACCCGGCATCCCGGCGCATTCCTCGCCACGTGCCACAGCGGGGTCACGCTGGCGGCGGCCCATGCCTATGCCCTGGCCCCCGCGATTGCTGCCGGGACGTTGCCGTCCGAGTTCCTGCCGTTTGCCGCGGAGCGCTTCGATGTTCGCGCGGCTGCCTGACGCCGCCGACGCGCGCGTCGTCGTCGAGGTCGTCGTCGATGGCGCGCCGGTGGCCGCGCGCGCGGGCGACACCGTAGCCGCAGCGTTGCTGGCTGCGGGTATTGCCCATTGCCGGACGACGCCAGCTGCGGGCATGCCGCGTGCGCCATTCTGCATGATGGGCGTGTGCTTCGACTGCCTGGTGACCATCGACGGCATCGGCAGCCGGCAGGCATGTCTCGTTACGGTAACGCCGGGGATGCGCATCGACACGCAACGCGGCGCCCGCGCGATCGGCGGCGCGGCATGACCGGCATCAGCAGCATCGATGTCGCCATCGTCGGTGCAGGTCCCGCCGGGCTCGCGGCCGCCACACGGTGCCGCGAGTTCGGCCTCGAAGTCACGCTCTTCGACGAACAGCCCGCGCCGGGCGGCCAGATCTATCGCGGCATCAGGCGCAGTCCGCTGCAGGATCAGTCGGTCCTCGGGCAGGACTATTGGGATGGCGCGCCGCTGGTGCGCGCCTTTGAAGCGTCAGGCGCGCGCTACCTGCACGACGCCACCGTGTGGTCGGTGGCGCCCGCCGATGGCGGCGTGACGCTGGGCGTGGCCATTGGGCCACAAGCGGCGCGCACCGCCCACATGATCGACGCCCGCGCGGTGATCCTGTGTACAGGCGCCATCGAGCGGCCGTTTCCGATTCCCGGGTGGACGCTGCCCGGCGTGATGACGGTGGGTGGCGCGCAGATCCTGCTGAAGACTGCCGGTGTCGTGCCGCAGGGCCGTACGGTGCTGGCCGGATGCGGCCCGTTGCTGTGGCTGCTGGCGAGGCAATACCTGCGGGCCGGTGTCGCCATCGAGGCCATCCTCGACACCACGCCGCGCGGGCGGATGGCGCAGGCATTGCGGCACGCGCCCGACTTCGCGCGCTCGCCCTACTTCGCCAAGGGCCGCGAACTCGTGCGCACGGTACGTCGCCATGGACGATTGATCGAACATGTCAGCGCGCTGGCGATCGAGGGCGACGACGTTGCGACAGGCGTTCGATACACCGTCGACGGACGCGAGCACACGCTCGCCGCCGACCAGGTGCTGCTGCATCAGGGCGTGGTGCCCGATGTCAATCTCGCGAATGCCGCCGGCTGTTCGCTGGCATGGAATGAACTGCAAGCGTGCTTTGCGCCGGCTGTCGACGCATGGGGCGGCACCGATGTTGCCGGCATCTATGTGGCGGGCGATAGCAGCGGCATTGCGGGCGCGTTGGCGGCAGCGCCGCGTGGCCGGCTCGCCGCCTTGGCGGTTGCCAATGCGCTCGGGCGCATCAGTCATGCCACCCGCGACCCCATCGCCCGCCATGATCGTGCCGAGCTGGCCGTTGCACTGCGGGGCCGCGCGTTCCTCGACACGCTTTATCGGCCTGCGGACGCCTTCCGGCTGCCGTCGGGTTCGACGCTGGTGTGCCGCTGCGAGGAAGTGGATGCGCAGACGATCATCGCGCTGGCGCGGCAAGGATGCGCCGGCCCCAACCAGATGAAGGCCTATGTCCGCTGCGGCATGGGTCCATGCCAGGGCCGCTTCTGCGGCCTGACGGTGAATGCGCTGATCGCGCGCGAGCAGCAGCGCGACCCCGCGGATGTAGGCTATTACCGGCTGCGCTTTCCGGTGAAGCCGGTCACGCTGGCGGAGATGGCGGCGGGGTCGACCACGGCTGAGGCGGTCGCGTCCGTGGTTCGCCTGTAGCGGCGACGCGTATACTTTTTCCCATGACCGCCGCGCCCCCCATCGAGCAACTCGTCGTCGCGATCAGTTCGCGCGCGCTGTTCGACTTCGAGGAAGAGAATCAGGTCTTCGAGACGGCGGACGACCGCGAGTACATGCGGCTGCAGCTGGAGCGCATCGAGCAGCCGGCCAAGCCGGGTGTCGCGTACCGGCTAGTCCGGAAGCTGCTGGCGTTCAACGCCGACGCGGTCAAGCGCGTGGAAGTCGTGATCCTGTCGCGCAACGACCCGGTGTCCGGGTTGCGCGTGTTCCGCTCCGTC
>JANNNM010000541.1:0-3255 GCA_031398535.1 Betaproteobacteria bacterium
ACGCTCGGCGTTTTTCAAGGTCTGGCGGCGGCGGTAGTCGTCGGGGATCTTGTCGACGTGGGCGTGCGTGACCTCGATGTAGAAGCCATGCACGCGGTTGTATTCGACTTTGAGCGTCGCGATGCCGGTGCGTTCGCGCTCCCGCGCTTCCAGTGCCACGAGGAACGTGCCGCAATCGGTGTCGATCGCGCGCAATTCGTCCAGTTCCGTGTCAAAACCCGGGGCGATGACGCCGCCATCGCGCAACTGCGTCGCGGGCTCGGCCGCGATCGCGCGTGCCAGCAATGCCGCCCACTGCGGATCGGGTGCCAGGTCGCGGCGCGCGGCGTCGATCAACGGCGCAGTGAAAGGTGCGGTCACGGTGACGATGGGCGGCAACAAGGCCAGCGTGTCACGCAGTCCCGCCAGGTCGCGCGGCCGCGCCGTGCGCAGCGCAACGCGTCCGGCAATGCGCTCGATGTCCACCGTGCGCTTCATCAACGCCGTCAGGTCGCGGGCCGTAGCAGCACCGTCCTGCAACGCGCCGATGGCATCGAGCCTCGTGGTGGCAGCGGATTGGTCGCGCAGCGGCTGCAACAGCCATTGCCGCAGCAGCCGGCTGCCCGCCGCGGTGTCGCAGTGGTCGAGCAGCGACAGCAGCGTAGGGGCCGTGTCGCCGGCCAATGTGACGGTGATCTCGAGATTGCGGCGCGTGGCGGGGTCGAGCGCGACGAACGCGTCGGCGTGTTCCACCGCCAGCGTGCGCACATGGGTCAACGCTGCCTGTTGCGTCGCGCCCGCGTAGTGCAGCAGCGCGCCCGCAGCGCCAACGGCCAGCGGCACGTCCACGGCGCCGAATGCGGCGAGATCGTGTGTTCCCAGTTGTGCCGTCAATGCACGCGTGGCGGCCTCATGATCGAATTGCCAGGGTGGCAGCATGCGCACCGGCGGCGTCGAGCCGCGCAACTCGGGCGGCGCGACCCCGTCCTGCACCAGCAGTTCGGCGGCCCCGATGCGTTCGAGCACGCCGGCCGCATCCGTCAGCGTCACGTCGGCCAGCGTCAGCGCACCGGCGGCAAGGTTGAGCCAGGCGATGCCCGCGCGCTTGCCGGACGTGATGAACGCGGCCAGCAGCGTATCGCGCTTGGCCTCCAGCAGGTTCGCGTCGGTGACGGTGCCCGGCGTGACGATCCGCGCCACCTTGCGCTCGACCGGTCCCTTGGACGTGGCCGGGTCGCCGAACTGCTCGACGATCACCACCGACTCACCTTGCTTCATCAGCTTGGCGAGATACGGTTCCAGCGCGTGATGCGGCACGCCGGCCATCGGGATGGGGGCACCTGCCGACTGGCCGCGCGCGGTCAGCGTGATGTCGAGCGCGCGCGCCGCGTGCTGCGCGTCGGCGAAGAACAGTTCGTAGAAGTCGCCCATCCGGTAGAAGACGAGCTTGTCCGGATGCTCCGCCTTGACGCGCAGGTACTGCTGCATCATCGGCGTGTGGCCGGCTAGGGTGGGGGACGGGGCGACGCTCACCCGAGCATTTTACGGGAGCACCAAGGACGTGCTCCGGCACCTGCCGAAGTATTCAGTCCGGCACGGTGATCCGTCCGGCCACGACAAAGCGCCCGTCCTTGTCGAGGTTGCCGATCACCGTTTCGGCGGTGCCGGGGTTGATCCCGGTGAATGCCGCAATCGTGGCGCCATGCGTGACCAGGATCAGGTTGCCGTCGCGCGGCGGCGTGTTGGCCAGCACCTTGAACGCCGCCTGCTGCTGCGCGGTGTTCTGGCTGTGCGTGAAGAGGTTGCCCAGCGCAGGTTCGGGCGTGCTGCCGCCGAACGCAATGCGCGCGGTATCGACGCAACGGCACCACGGGCTGGCCAGCACCCGCGCCACTGGCACGCGCTGCGCGCGAAACGCGGCCCCGAGGCGCTCGGCTTCCTTGCGTCCGGCCGCCGACAGGTTGCGCTGCGTGCTGCAGGTGTCGAGGCGGAAGCCGGGCGGATCGCCCACGCCGGGATCGGTGACGGCGTGCCGGATCAGCACGATCTTGCCGCCCTCGCGCAGCAGCGCCCATGCGGCAGGGTCCGCGGCGGCCGGCGTGGCCAGGACCAGGGCCATCAGAAACAGGAAGGTGCGCATCGAGCAAGCGTACACAGACGCCCGGGCCTGCGCCATGGGTCAGGCGGTGTGTCGCACCTTCCGCAGGCCCGGACTCGATTTCGCGGCCGCCCCGGTGCGACAATCGCGGTCACGCCCCACGCCGAAGGACCTGCCATGCATCGCGACGACCCGAAGTCCCTGTCGCCCCTCGCCACCGGCACGCGGCACGCCGAGCGTGTGATACGTGCCCCGCGCGGCACGCAGCGCAGCGCCCGCAGCTGGCTCACGGAAGCGCCGCTGCGCATGCTGATGAACAACCTCGACCCGGAAGTGGCCGAGAACCCGCAGGCGCTGGTGGTCTACGGCGGCATCGGCCGCGCGGCGCGCAACTGGGAATGCTTCGATGCCATCGTCGACGTACTGCGCCGGCTCGGCGATGATGAAACACTGCTGATCCAGTCGGGCAAGCCGGTGGGCGTGTTCAAGACGCACGCCGACGCGCCGCGCGTGCTGCTGGCCAACTCGAATCTGGTGCCCAAATGGGCTACGTGGGAGCACTTCAACGAGCTCGACCGCAAGGGCCTGATGATGTACGGGCAGATGACCGCGGGCTCGTGGATCTACATCGGATCGCAGGGCATCGTGCAAGGCACCTACGAGACGTTTGCCGAGGCACTTCGACAGCATTACCCCGAAATTGGGCACCCGCCTTCGCCGGTGCGACAGACCCGCTGGATCCTTACCGCGGGCCTCGGCGGCATGGGGGGCGCGCAGCCGCTCGCGGCGACCATGGCCGGCGCCTCGATGCTCGCGATCGAGTGCCGCCAGTCGCGCATCGACATGCGTCTGCGCACCGGCTACCTCGACCAGCAGGCGGCGACCCTCGATGAGGCATTGGCGCGGGTCACGCAGTCGAAAGCGCCGATCTCCGTCGGCCTGCTGGGAAATGCCGCCGATATCGTCCCCGCGATCGCCGCGCGCGGCGTGATGCCAAGCCTCGTGACCGACCAGACATCCGCCCATGACCTGGTGAACGGCTACTTGCCCTCGGGCTGGAGCATCGAGCAGTGGGAACGCGAGCAGAGGGCGAATCCCGCGGCCGTCGAGGCCGCCGCGCGCGCGTCGATCGCGAAACACGTGCGCGCGATGCTGGCGTTCCACCGCCGCGGCGTACC